>NZ_BAAGXY010000091.1:0-24684 GCF_054779595.1 Angustibacter peucedani | reverse complement strand
CGGCCACGCCGCCGCAGCAGGACCAGCCGCGCCAGGTCGAGGTGCCGCCGGCCCCGAAGCCCGCGGCCAGCCCGCCGCCCGAGCGCGCCGGGCAGCCCGCCGCGCAGCGCTCGGACCAGCAGACCACCGGTCAGCCGCGCTCGACCCCGTCGCCGACCGCCAAGCCCGCCACCCCGCCGTCCGAGGGCGGCCCCGAGGTGACGCCCCTGCGCGGTGCCTCGGCGCGGGTCGTCAGCAACATGGAGAACAGCCTGCAGGTGCCGGTCGCGACGAGCGTGCGCGCCGTCCCGGCCAAGCTGCTGATCGACAACCGCATCGTCATCAACAGCCACCTCAAGCGCAGCCGCGGCGGCAAGGTCTCGTTCACCCACCTCATCGGGTTCGCCGTCGTCAAGGCGCTGGCCGCGATGCCGGAGATGAACAACGCCTTCACCGAGCGCGACGGCAAGCCCGCCCTGGCCGTGCCCGAGCACGTCAACCTGGGCCTGGCCATCGACCTGGCCAAGCCCGACGGCACCCGCCAGCTGCTCGTGCCGAGCATCAAGGGCGCCGAGACCATGGACTTCGCGCAGTTCTGGACCGGCTACGAGGACGTCGTCCGCCGAGCCCGCGCGCAGAAGCTGACGGCCGACGACTTCGCCGGCACCACGATCAGCCTGACCAACCCCGGCACCATCGGCACCAACCACTCGGTGCCGCGCCTGATGAACGGCCAGGGCACGATCATCGGCGTCGGCTCGCTGGAGTACCCGGCCGAGTGGCAGGGCGCGAGCGAGGAGACGCTGAACCGCAGCGCGATCTCCAAGATCGTCACGCTCACCTCGACGTACGACCACCGGATCATCCAGGGCGCGCAGTCCGGCGACTTCCTGCGCCGCATCCACCAGCTGCTGCTGGGCGAGGACGGGTTCTACGACGAGATCTTCCGCTCGCTGCGGATCCCGTACGAGCCGATCCGCTGGGTGCAGGACATCTCGGCCAGCCACGACGACGACATCACCAAGACCGCGCGCGTGCAGGAGCTGATCCACGCCTACCGCGTGCGCGGCCACCTGATGGCCGACACCGACCCGCTGGAGTACCGCCAGCGCCGGCACCCCGACCTGGACGTCATCACCCACGGCCTGAGCCTGTGGGACCTCGACCGCGAGTTCCCGACGGGTGGCTTCGGCGGGGCGCCCTTCATGAAGCTGCGCCACATCCTGGGCGTGCTGCGCGACTCCTACTGCCGCACCGTCGGCATCGAGTACATGCACATCCAGGACCCCGAGCAGCGCGCCTGGATCCAGAGCAAGGTCGAGCGGCCCTACGCCAAGACCTCCGCCGACGAGCAGCTGCGGATCCTGCGCCGGCTCAACGCGGCCGAGGCGTTCGAGACGTTCCTGCAGACCAAGTACGTGGGGCAGAAGCGGTTCAGCCTCGAGGGCGGCGAGTCCGTCATCGCGCTGCTCGACCGCATCCTGTCCTCGGCCGCCACCGAGCACCTCGACGAGGTCTGCATCGGCATGCCGCACCGCGGCCGGCTCAACGTGCTGGTGAACATCGCCGGCAAGTCCTACGCGCAGATCTTCCGCGAGTTCGAGGGCACCCAGGACCCGCGCAGCGTGCAGGGCTCGGGCGACGTGAAGTACCACCTCGGCACCGAGGGCAAGTTCACGTCCGAGGAGGGCGACACCACCAAGGTCTACCTGGCGGCCAACCCCAGCCACCTCGAGGCGGTCAACCCGGTGCTCGAGGGCATCGTGCGCGCCAAGCAGGACCGCCTCGACCTCGGCGGCGAGTCGTTCACCGTGCTGCCCGTGCTGCTGCACGGCGACGCGGCGTTCGCGGGTCAGGGCGTGGTGGCCGAGACGCTCAACCTCTCGCAGCTGCGTGGCTACCGCACCGGCGGCACGATCCACGTCGTCATCAACAACCAGGTCGGCTTCACGACCGCACCGTCGGCGTCCCGCTCCTCGTTCTACTCCACCGACGTCGCCCGGATGATTCAGGCGCCGATCTTCCACGTGAACGGCGACGACCCCGAGGCCTGCGTCCGGGTGGCCGAGCTGGCCTTCGAGTTCCGCCAGGAGTTCGGCAAGGACGTCGTCGTCGACATGGTCTGCTACCGCCGGCGCGGCCACAACGAGGGCGACGACCCCTCGATGACCCAGCCGCTGATGTACCGCCTGATCGAGAACAAGCGCAGCGTCCGCAAGCTCTACACCGAGTCGCTCATCGGCCGCGGCGACATCACGGTCGAGGACGCCGAGGCCGCGCTGCGCGACTACCAGCAGCAGCTCGAGCGGGTGTTCACCGAGACCCGTGAGGCCTCCAAGGGCGCGGCGGCGGACGGCGACGCGCGCGGCGGGCTCGAGCGCCCGCAGGCGCAGGTCGACGACGACGTGTTCTCGGTCTCGCGCCCGTCGGCGATCTCGACCGAGGTGCTCGAGCGGATCGGCGACTCGTTCACCAACGTCCCCGACGGCTTCGAGGTGCACCCCAAGCTGCAGCAGCTGATGGCCCGGCGCACCAGCATGACGCGCGAGGGCGGCATCGACTGGGCCATGGGCGAGCTGCTCGCCTTCGGCTCGCTGCTGATGGAGCAGACCCCGGTGCGTCTGGCCGGCCAGGACTCGCGCCGCGGCACGTTCGTGCAGCGCCACTCGGTGCTGATCGACAAGAACACCGCCGAGGAGTGGACGCCGCTGCTGTACCTCAGCGACGACCAGGCCCGGTTCTGGGTCTACGACTCGCTGCTGTCGGAGTTCGCGGCCATGGGCTTCGAGTACGGCTACTCGGTCGAGCGCCCGGACGCGCTGGTGCTGTGGGAGGCCCAGTTCGGCGACTTCGTCAACGGCGCGCAGACGATCATGGACGAGTTCATCAGCTCGTCGGAGCAGAAGTGGGGCCAGCACTCCTCGGTCGTGCTGCTGCTGCCGCACGGCTTCGAGGGCCAGGGTCCCGACCACTCCTCGGCCCGGATCGAGCGCTTCCTGCAGATGTGCGCCGAGGACAACATGACGGTGGCGATGCCCAGCACGCCGGCGTCCTACTTCCACCTGCTGCGGCGGCAGGCGTACACCCGCCCGCGCCGTCCGCTCGTGGTCTTCACGCCCAAGTCGATGCTGCGGCTCAAGGCCGCCGTGAGCGACCCGTCCGACTTCACCAGCGGCCACTTCCTGCCGGTGATCGGCGACGCCACGGCCGACCCGGCCACGGTCGACCGCGTGCTGCTGTGCGCGGGCAAGGTCTACTGGGACCTCGTGGCCGAGCGCGAGAAGCGCGGCGACACCGCCACGGCGATCGTGCGGGTCGAGCAGCTCGCGCCGCTGCCGGTCGAGGAGATCCTGGCCGAGCTGGCCAAGTACCCGCAGGCGCAGCTGGTCTGGACGCAGCAGGAGCCCGCCAACATGGGTCCGTGGCCGCACGTCGCGCTCGGGCTGCCCGAGCACCTGGGCGGTCGCGCGCTGCACCGGGCCTCGCGCCCGGCGTCCGCGTCCCCGGCGAGCGGCTCGTCCAAGCGGCACGAGGTCGAGCAGCAGGCGCTGCTCGAGCAGGCCCTGGGTCGCTGAGGCCGCGGGCGGATGTACTTCACCGACCGCGGCATCGAGGAGCTCGAGCAGCGACGCGGGGACGAGGACGTCTCGCTGTCGTGGGTCGCCGAGCGGCTGCGCGAGTTCGTCGACCTCAACCCCGAGTTCGAGACCCCGGTGGAGCGGCTGGCCACCTGGCTGGCCCGCCTGGACGACGAGGACGAGTGAGCGCGTGAGCAGCGACGACCACCCGGACGACGCCGGTAGGGCCGACGTCTCCACCGGCCGGCGCGACGTGCGCGTCAGCGTGGTCGGCGACTCCTACGTCACCGGCTACGGCGACCCGAAGGCGCTCGGCTGGGTGGGCCGCGTCGTGGCGCGCACGCCGCAGGACCAGCTCGACCTCACCGTGCACACCCTGGGCGTGCGCGGTGACTCGACGTCCGGCGTCCTCGCCCGCTGGCGCGACGAGACCGGACGACGGCTCTTCCCCGGCGTCGACAACCGCCTGGTCGTCGCGGTGGGCGCCAACGACGTCGGCCAGGGCATCTCGCTGGCCCGCACCCGGCTGAACCTCGCCAACGTCGTCGACGAGGCCGTGGCCGACGGCCTGCAGCCCTTCGTCGTGGGTCCCCCGCCCTGGCTCGCCGCCGCCGACAACGACAGGCTGCGGGTGGTCGTCGACGCCGAGCGCGACGTCTGCGAGCGCCGCGGCGTCCCGTTCGTCGACTGCTTCACCCCGCTGCTCGAGCACGAGCAGTGGTTCGCCGACCTGGCCTCCGGCGACGGCATGCACCCCGGGCAGGCCGGCTACGGGCTGCTCGCCTGGCTGGTGCTGCACTGCGGCTGGCCGCAGTGGCTCGGCCTCGACCCGGACTGACCGCTTGACGCTCTGGCCAACTCGCGATATATCTTGTCTCCGCAGACGCGATATATCTCGTGAAGGAGAAGAGCATGTCGGAGAGCTGGCAGGTCGACGGTCCCAAGGTCCTCGAGGTGGGCGGGCCGGACGAGCCGGTGCGCGAGGTGCGCGTCGGCCTGGTCGCCGGGCGCGTGGACGTCGTCGCGCACCCGGTGCAGGACGGCGACGACGACGCGGGCACCGCGCGGGTCGAGGTAAGCTCGGTCAAGGGCCGCCCGCTGGAGGTCGAGTGGGTCGACGGCACGCTGTCGGTCGCCCACCCGAAGGTCAAGTGGGACGGCCTGCTCGACGGGCTGAAGAGCCTGGGCCGCAAGGACGACCGCGCCGAGCTGAGCATCGCCGTGCCGGCCGGCACCCGGGTCAAGATCTCGACGGTCTCGGCCGACGGCCTGGTCTCGGGCCTGACCGCCGACGCCACGGTGCGCACGGTCAGCGGCGAGCTCGCCGTCGACGGCGTGCACGGCGACGTGCACGCCCGCACGATCTCGGGACGCATCGACGTCCGCGACCTGCACGGCAGCCTGTCCGGCGAGTCGGTCAGCGGCTCGCTCGTGGTGCAGGCGGTCGAGCTGCCGCAGCTCGACGTCAAGACGGTGTCGGGCGAGCTCGTCGTCGACCTGCACCGCGCGCCGAGCCAGGTCGCGATGAAGAGCGTGTCGGGCGACCTCGTGGTGCGCATCCCGGCGGAGTCCGGCTTCCGCCTGGACGCCAAGAGCGTCAGCGGCCAGATCGTGGCCGACGGACGGCGGATCGGCGCCGGCCGCCCCGGGCCGCCGCAGGGCGAGATCCGCGACGGCGACGAGCAGGTGCGCGTCTCGGCGATGTCGGTGAGCGGCGACGTCACCCTGCTGCGCACGGCGTCGTCGTGAGCCCGGTCTTCGCCCACGGCCAGCTGCGGCTCTACATGCTCATCGCGCTGGCCGACGGCCCGCGGCACGGCTACGAGATCATCCGCGACCTCGAGGAGCGCTTCGACGGGCTCTACTCCCCCAGCGCCGGCACGGTCTACCCGCGGCTGGCGCGGCTGGAGGAGGAGGGGCTCGTCGTCCGCGAGGACGAGGGGCGCAAGGCGGTCTACCGGATCACCGACGCCGGCCGGGCCGAGCTGGCCGAGCGGCGCGCCGACGTCCAGGACCTCGAGGTCGACCTCGACCGCACGGTGCGCCAGCTGGCCGAGCAGGTGCGGGTGCAGGTGCGCGGCAGCGCGAAGGACCTGCGCTCGGAGCTCATGGACGCCGCGCGCAGCGCCCGCAAGCACGCGCGCGACGAGCCCCGCGACCCCGACCAGCACGCGACGTGGGCCCGCCACCCGCAGCTGGACCAGGCGGTCGACGAGCTGCGGCGGGGCCTGCGGTCGGCAACCCGTCGGCAGTGGATCGACCAGCAGTCCATGGACGAGATCGTCCGCATCGTCGAGCGCGCACGGGACGACGTCGTCGACGTCGTCGAGCGCGCCCTGGGCAACGGGAGGAGGAAGTCATGATCGCAGGATCGAGCGAGCAGCTCGTCGCCCACGTGCAGCGCGAGCGCACCCGGACGTCGGTGCGCTGGCACCACCCCGAGCGTCACGACGCGCTGCGCCGCGGCCTCACCGGGTGAAGACCACCTTGCCGAACACGTCGTTCTCCAGCAGGCGCGCGAACCCCTCGCGCGCCTGCTCGAGCGGGAGCACCTGGTCGACCAGCGGGCGCACGCCCGTGACGGCGCAGAACCGCATCAGCCGCTCGAGCTCCTCGCGGGTGCCCATGGTCGAGCCGACCACCCGCAGCTGCAGGAAGAACACCCGGCTGAGCTCGGCCGACGGCGCGTCGCCGCTGGTGGCGCCGCACGTCACGATCACGCCGCCAGGCTTCAGCGCCCGCACCGAGTGCGCCCAGGTCGCCTTGCCCACCGTCTCCATCACGCCGTCGACCCGCTCGGGCAGTCGCTCGCCCGAGGCGAAGGCGCGGTCGGCGCCCAGCTCGACCGCCCGCGCGCCCTTGGCCTCGTCGCGCGCCGTCACCCACATCCGGTAGCCGGCCGCCGCGCCGAGCGCCACCAGCGCGGTGGCCACGCCGCCGCCGGCGCCCTGCACCAGCACGGTCGAGCCGGGCGCGAGGTCCGAGCGGGTGAAGAGCATGCGGTAGGCGGTCAGCCACGCCGTGGGCAGGCACGCGGCCTCCTCGAAGCTCAGCTCGGCCGGCTTGGGCACCAGGTTGCGCCGCGGCACCACGACCTCGTCGGCGAACGTGCCCTGGTGCTTCTCGGAGAGCAGGGAGCGCTTCGGGTCGAGCGTCTCGTCGCCGCCCCAGGCCGGGTCGCCCACGACCGCGTGCACGACGACCTCGTTGCCGTCGTCGTCCAGGCCCGCGCCGTCGCAGCCGAGCACCATCGGCAGCCGGTCGGCCGGCAGGCCCACGCCGCGCAGGCTCCACAGGTCGTGGTGGTTCAGGCTGGCGGCCTTCAGCCGCACCCGCGCCCACCCCTGCGGCACCTCCGGCGCGGGTCGCTCCCCCAGCTCGAGGGCGGACAGCGGGTCGTCGGCGCTGCTTGCGGAGGCGTAGACGGCGAACATGGTGCGACCCTAGCCCCCGTGACCACGACCACCGACGTCCCGTACGTCGTCGTCGGACCGCTGCTGCGGTACGTCGACGACACCACCGCGACCATCTGGGTCGAGACCGACCGGCCGTGCGAGGTGGAGGTCCTCGGCCACCGCGAGCCCACGTGGGAGGTGCACGGCCACCACTACGCGCTGGTGGTCGTCGAGGGCCTGGAGCCGGCCAGCCGCACGGTCTACACCGTGCAGCTGGACGGCGCGCAGGCCTGGCCCGAGCCGGGCGCGAAGGAGCCCCCGAGCGTGATCCGGACGATGTCCGACGACACCCGGGTGCGGCTGGCGTTCGGCTCGTGCCGGCGAGCGGCACCCTTCGACAAGGGCAGCCTGCGCAAGGTCGGCGCGGACGCGCTGGTGGCCCTGGCCGAGCGGATGATGGGCGGCGGGCACGACCAGTGGCCCGACGCGCTGCTCCTGGCGGGCGACCAGGTCTACGCCGACGACCCGTCGCCGGCCATGAAGCACCGGCTGCAGCAGCTGCACGCCCTGGGCGCGCGGCGGGCCGAGGGCGAGGACGAGGACGTCCGCGAGGAGATCATCGACTTCGAGGAGTACACCTGGCTCTACCAGGAGTCGTGGCGGACGCCGGCGGTGCGCTGGCTGCTGTCGACCCTGCCGACCTGCATGATCCTGGACGACCACGACCTGCGCGACGACTGGAACAGCTCGTGGTCGTGGCGCCAGGAGATCAGCCAGAAGCCCTGGTGGCGCCAGCGCGTCGTCGGCGCCTTCTCGTCGTACTGGGTCTACCAGCACCTGGGCAACCTCTCGCCCCGCGAGCTGGCGCAGGACGAGGTCTACGCCGCCGTGCGGGCGGCGACGAGCACCGAGGCCCGCGAGCAGGTGCTGGCCGACTTCGCCTGGCGGGCCGACACCGACCCGTCGTCCGCGCGCTGGAGCTACCACCGCGACTTCGGCCGCACCCGCCTGGTCGTGCTCGACTCCCGCTGCTCGCGCGACCTCGACCCCGACCACCGCGCGATGGTCGACGACGTCGAGTGGCAGTGGTTCCGCGACGTCACGGACGCCGAGGTCGACCACCTGCTCATCGGCACCTCGCTGCCCTTCCTGCTGCTGCACGGCGTCCACCACCTGGAGGGCTGGGACGAGGCGTGCGCGCAAGGGGCCTGGGGGCCGCTGGGTGGCCGTATGGGCGAGAAGCTGCGGCTCGCGCTGGACCTCGAGCACTGGGCGGCGTTCCGCACGTCCTTCGACGCCATGGTCGAGCGGGTCGGCGAGATCGGCCGGCGCGAGCGACCGCCCGCGAGCGTGATGTGGCTCTCGGGCGACGTCCACTGCTCCTACGTCGCGACCGCCCAGGTCGAGGGCGTCGACCCGGCCCGGACGTCGGTCGTGCAGCTGACGATGTCGCCGTTCCGCAACCCGCTCGAGCCGTGGATCCGGCTGGCCAACTCGTGGTTCGAGAAGAAGCCGGTGCACCGCACGCTGGGCTGGCTGGCCCGGCGCGCGGGCGTGCGCGACCCCGGCATCACCTGGACCGTGCCGGACGGCCCGTGGTTCGACAACGGCGTGATGACCGTCGACGTGCGCGGACGACGGGCCCAGGTCGAGGTCGAGCACGCCAAGGTCGTCGGGGGCGCGCAGGTGCTCGACCGCACCCGCACCCGCGAGCTCACCCCGCGCTGACCCGCGCCAACCCCTCGCGGCGGGCGGTCGCGGCGACCGCGGCGGCCACCGCCGGCACCACCCGCTCGTCGAACACGCTCGGCACGATCTCGCCGGCGGTCGGCTCGTCCACCAGCTCGGCGATCGCCCGGGCCGCAGCCAGCTTCATCCCCTCGCTGATCCGGCGCGCCCGGACGTCGAGCGCGCCCCGGAACACGCCCGGGAACGCGAGCACGTTGTTGATCTGGTTCGGGAAGTCGCTGCGGCCGGTGGCGACGACCGCCGCGTGCCGGGCCGCGACGTCGGGGTGCACCTCGGGGTCGGGGTTGGCCAGGCCGAACACGACCGCGTCGCGGGCCAGGCCGCGCAGCGCCGCCTCGGGCACCGTGCCGCCGCTGACGCCGACGTAGGCGTCGGCGCCCACGAGCGCGTCGGCCAGCGAGCCCCGCACCCCGCGCGGGTTGGTGCGGGCCGCCAGCTTGCGCTTGTGCGCCGCCAGGTCGGTGCGCCCGCCCTCGACGACGCCGCGGGAGTCGCACACGACGACGTCCGCGACGCCGGCGCGCAGCAGGATCTTGGACACGGCGACGCCGGCCGCGCCCGCACCGCCGACGACGACGCGCAGCCCGGCGAGGTCCTTGTCCACGACCTGGGCCGCGTTGATGAGCGCCGCGAGGACGACGACCGCCGTGCCGTGCTGGTCGTCGTGGAACACCGGGACGTCGAGCCGCTCCTGCAGCCGTCGCTCGACCTCGAAGCAGCGCGGCGCCGAGATGTCCTCGAGGTTGATGCCGCCGTAGGTGGGCGCCAGCCGCACCACGGTCTCGACCAGCTCGTCGACGTCCGTGGTCGCCAGGCAGACCGGCACGGCGTCGACGTCCGCGAAGTGCTTGAACAGCAGCGCCTTGCCCTCCATCACCGGCAGTGCGGCGGCGGGGCCGATGTCGCCGAGCCCGAGCACGGCGGTGCCGTCGGTGACGACGGCGACGGTGTTGGCGCGCGAGGTGTAGACGTCGGCGAGCGCTGGGTCGGCCGCGATGGCGCGCGAGACCTCCGCCACGCCCGGCGTGTAGGCCAGCGAGAGCTCCTCGCGCCCCAGCAGCGGACGGCGGGCGGCGACGGCGAGCTTGCCGCCGAGGTGGTGCTGGAACACGGCGGACGACGGGTCGTGCGCCGCGCGGGAGGCGTCGGGGGTGTGCGGGGACGTCGGTTCGGCGGACATGCGCCGGTCACCTCATCTGGTGGGCAGCGTGCGGAGAGACCTCGGGGACCTGCCGGAGCCGGGTGTGGCCGGGCGGTCCTCGCACGGGGGTCTCCCGCAAGGCACCGGCCATGCTGCCACAGCCCGCCGCCGGGCACGAGGGGCCGCGCCCGGGAGAGACGCGGATCACGCCCTGCCGGGTGACGTCGGGTCACGAAGAGGTCGCGGATCGTGCGACCTCTGCCACGCAGCGGCACCGCGGTGGCAGGATGCCCCCACCAGACGAGCCCTAGGAGGCCCTTGTGTTGCTGCGTTCCCGTGGAGTGGCTGCTGCCGTCGTGCTCGGCGCCGGCGTCGCCCTGTCGCTGTCGGCCTGCGGTTCCGACTCGTTGTCGGGTGCCGGTGGCTCCAGCACGAAGAGCGTGGCCGCGGCCACCGCCGACTCCGCCCTCGCCGCCAAGCTGCCGGACAAGGTGAAGACCGCGAAGAAGATCGTGGTCGGCACCGACGCCTCCTACGCGCCGAGCGAGTTCCTCGCCGGCGACGGCAAGACCGTGCAGGGCTTCGACGTCGACCTGTTCAAGGCGGTCGGCCAGAAGTTCGGCGTCGACGTCGAGTTCGTGCCCTCGAGCTTCGACTCGATCATCGCCGGCGTGAGCACCGGCAAGTACGACGTCGGCGTCTCGTCGTTCACGATCAACGACGAGCGCAAGAAGCAGGTCAACATGGTGAGCTACTACAGCGCGGGCACGCAGTGGGCCACCGCCAAGGGCAACCCCAAGCAGGTCGCCCCGGACGCCGCGTGCGGCCTCAAGGTCGCCGTGCAGACCGGCACCGTGCAGGAGGAGGAGGACCTGCCGAAGCGCCAGGCCGCCTGCAAGACCGCCGGCAAGGGCAAGATCACCGTGCAGTCCTACCAGGGCCAGGACGAGGCCACCGCGGCGGTCGCCACGGGCAAGGCCGACGCCATGCTCGCCGACTCCCCGGTGTGCGCCTACGCCGTGCTGCAGTCCAACGGCGCGCTGATGACCGTCGGCGACGTCTACGACTCGGCGCCCTACGGCTACGTCGTCCCGAAGGACCAGGCCGACTTCGCCGCCGCCATCACCGACGCCCTCAAGGCGCTGAAGTCCGACGGCACCTACGACTCGGTGCTCGACAAGTGGGGCGTGAAGTCCGGCGGGATCACCGACTTCGCCGTCAACCCGTGACCGAACGCCCGACGTCGACCCCCGGGGCGGGCGACCGCCCCGGGGCCATCGATGCGGTCCCGGTCCGCCACGTCGGGCGCTGGGTCGCGGTCGCGGTCATCGCCGTGCTCGCGGCGATGCTGCTGCACCTGCTGCTGGCGAACAAGGCGTTCAACTGGCACTTCGTCTTCCAGGCGATGATCCAGTCCCCGGTCATCGACGGCCTGCTGCGCGGCACGCTCGTGGCCACCGTCGGCTCGATGGTCGTGGGCGTGCTCCTCGGCGTCGTGCTCGCCGTGATGCGGCTGTCGCCCAACAAGGTGCTGTCGTGGTCGGCCTGGACCTTCACCTGGTTCTTCCGCGCGATCCCCCGCTACGTGCTGCTGTTCATCATCGGCAACCTGGCGATCGTGCTGCCGCGCCTCGACATCGGCATCCCCTTCGACTGGGTGATCACCGACCTGATCGGCCTCGACCAGGACTTCCGCTTCCTGGGCTTCAACACCCAGCAGCTGGGCACCTCGGTCGCCGGCGGCATCCTCGGCCTCGGGCTGTCGGAGGCCGCGTACATGGCCGAGATCGCGCGCGCCGGCATCCTCAGCGTCGACCGCGGGCAGGAGGAGGCCGCGCAGGCCCTCGGCATGAGCCGCGGCAAGACGATGCGCCGCGTCGTGCTGCCGCAGGCGATGCGCGTGATCGTCCCGCCGACCGGCAACGAGACCATCGCGATGCTGAAGGACACCTCGCTGCTCATCGCGCTGCCGCTGTCCTACGAGCTGTTCTTCCAGCTGCGCTCGATCGGGTCGCGCACCTTCCAGGTGTTCCCCGTCGCCGTGGCCGCGACGCTCTGGTACCTGATCCTGTGCAGCGTCCTGATGGTGGGCCAGTACTTCCTGGAGCGCCGCTTCGGCCGCGGCTTCGGCAGCAAGGCTGCCCCGACCAAGACGCCGGCGGCGCTGACGACCGCCGGCCAGGGAGGACGCTGACATGACGGCGACCACCACCGACCGCCCGCTGGTGCAGGCGGTCAACGTGCACAAGGCGTTCCACGGCACCGACGTCCTCAAGGGCATCGACCTAGACGTCTCGAGCGGCGAGGTCGTGTGCCTGCTCGGGCCGTCCGGCTCGGGCAAGACGACGTTCCTGCGCTGCATCAACCAGCTCGAGACGATCGACGGCGGGCGCATCCGCGTTGACGGCGACCTGATGGGCTACGCCGAGCGGGCCGGGCGCCTGCACCGCCTGAACGACAAGCAGATCGCGGCCCAGCGGCGCGAGATCGGCATGGTGTTCCAGCGGTTCAACCTGTTCCCGCACATGACCGCGACCGAGAACGTCATGGAGGCGCCGGTCCAGGTCAAGGGCGAGGACAAGGCGACGGCGCGGCGCCGCGCGCACGAGCTGCTCGAGCGCGTGGGCATGGCCGACCGCTCGCACGCCTACCCCTCCCAGCTCTCGGGCGGCCAGCAGCAGCGCGTCGCCATCGCCCGGGCGCTCGCGATGCAGCCCAAGCTGATGCTGTTCGACGAGCCGACCAGCGCCCTCGACCCCGAGCTCGTGGGCGAGGTGCTCACGGTCATGCGCGAGCTGGCCGACGACGGCATGACGATGATCGTGGTCACGCACGAGATGAGCTTCGCGCGCGACGTCGCCGACCGCGTCGTCTTCATGGACGGCGGGGTGGTCGTCGAGCAGGGCTTCCCGCGCCAGGTGATCGGCAACCCGCAGCACGCCCGCACCAAGGCCTTCCTGCAGCGCATGCAGCGCGAGGAGGCCGAGGGCCACGGCGGCGCGGCGATCGAGGTGCCGGACGACGCGAGCGCACCGCCCGCGGAGGGCTGAGCTGGCCCGCCCCTTCGGCGTGGTCGTCGTCCGCGGGCGCTCGATGCTGCCCACGCTCGCGGACGGCGACCGGCTGCTCGTGCGCTGGGGCGCGCTCCCCCGCGCCGGCCGGCTGGCCGTCGTCCGGCTGCCCGACGGCCCGGACGGACCGCGGCCGGTCGCCGTCAAGCGGGTGCTGCGCCGCGCGGACGACGGGTGGTGGGTCGAGCGCGACAACCCGGCGCAGGGCGTGGACTCCTGGCAGGTCGGGGCCCTGCCGGACGACGCGGTGCTGGCCGCCGTCGTGGCCCGGTGGTGGCCCCGGCCCGCCCGCGCGCTGCGCCCGCCCCGCGGGTAGGTTGATCAGGTCCGAGCGACACGGAAGACGAAGGGACCACCACATGCTCTCGCGGCTGTTCGCCCGCACCGTCGAGGTCAGCGCGCACTGCGACCTCCCGTGCGGCGTCTACGACCCCGCCCAGGCCAAGATCGAGGCCGAGTCCGTCAAGGCCATCATCGGCAAGCTCGCCGACAACGACGACCCTGACTTCCGCACCCGCGCGCTGATCATCAAGGAGCAGCGCTCCGAGCTGGTCAAGCACCACCTGTGGGTGCTGTGGACCGACTACTTCAAGCCCCCGCACTTCGAGAAGTACCCGCAGCTGCACCAGCTGTTCAACGAGGCCACCAAGCTGGCCGGCGGTGGCGGCGGCACCAAGGCCAGCACCGACGCCGCGAAGGCCGACGAGCTGATCGCCAAGATCGACGAGATCGCCGAGATCTTCTGGGAGACCAAGAAGGCCGCCTGAGCAGCCCCTCCCGGCGACGACGCCAGGGGCCGGTCCCCACGGGGCCGGCCCTTCGTCGTGTCCAGGTTGCGTCACGCGCGCGCCGTTCGGGAGTAATGTCCGGCCCGGCGTCCGGCAAAGCGGCCGGTCGCGGCAGGTCGAGCCCGGAGGACCGACGTGGACGCACCCCCTGACACCGGCACCACCCCGCCCGAGCCCGGACGACGCTCCCTGCCCGGCCCGCAGCTCGCCCTGGTGGCGGTCGTGCTGGCCCTGCCGGTGCTGGCGCTGGTCTGGGTGTCGAGTTACGCCAAGGCCACGCCCGAGCTGTGGGGCTTCCCGTTCTTCTACTGGTACCAGTTCCTGTGGGTCTTCCTCGCCGCGATCTGCACCAGCGTCGCCTACCGGGTCGTGACCGCGCACGAGCGCCGCACCCGCGGTGACATCCGCGGCACCCGCACCACCACCACTACGGACGACGGAGCCGACCGATGAGCGCCACCGCACCGGCCGCCGTCCAGGCCGCGACCACCACCGGCGTCAACGGCGTGGCGCTCACCATCGTCATCGTCTTGTTCCTCGCCGTCACCGCCATGGGCTTCATGGCGGCGCGCTGGCGGCGCAGCTCGAGCATGGGCTCGTTGCAGGAGTGGGGTCTCGGCGGCCGCAGCTTCGGCACGTTCATCACGTGGTTCCTGCTCGGCGGTGACCTCTACACGGCCTACACCTTCGTCGCGGTGCCAGCCGCGATGTTCGCCACCGGTGCGGTGACGGGCTTCTTCGCCGTCCCGTACACGATCGTGGTGTACCCGATCATCTTCGTGTTCATGGCCCGGCTGTGGTCGGTGTCGCACACCCACGGGTTCGTCACCCCGGCCGACTTCGTCAAGGGCCGCTACGGCTCGCGCGGGCTGAGCCTGGCCATCGCGGTCACCGGGATCCTGGCGACGATGCCGTACATCGCGCTGCAGCTCGTGGGCATCCAGGCGGTGCTCGAGGTCATGGGCATCGGCGGGAGCGGCAACGTCATCGCCAAGGACCTGCCGCTGCTCATCGCCTTCGCGGTGCTCGCGGCGTACACGTACTCCAGCGGCCTGCGCGCGCCCGCGATGATCGCCTTCGTCAAGGACGGCCTGATCTACCTGGTGATCCTCGTCGCGATCATCTACCTGCCGCACAAGGTCGGCGGCTGGAGCCACGTGTTCGACAGCGCCCAGGAGAAGATGGCGGCCACCAACCCGGTGACCAAGAAGCCGAACGGCGCGTTCATCCCCAACACCGCGCAGCTGTGGCCCTACGCCACGCTCGCCCTGGGCTCGGCCATGGCGCTGTTCATGTACCCGCACTCGATCACCGCGGTGCTGTCGAGCAAGAACCGCAACGTCATCCGGCGCAACGCCTCGATCCTGCCGGCGTACTCGTTCCTGCTCGGGCTGCTCGCGCTGCTCGGCTTCGTCGCGATCGCGGCCGGCACCAAGCCGATCGGGCTCGACGGCAAGCCCAACGCGCAGCTCGTGGTGCCGCAGCTGTTCGAGGACCAGTTCCCGTCGTGGTTCGCCGGCATCGCCTTCGCGGCCATCGCGATCGGTGCGCTCGTGCCCGCCGCCATCATGTCGATCGCGGCGGCGAACCTGTTCACCCGCAACATCTACCGCGACTTCATCAAGCCGGACGCGACGCACGCGCAGGAGGCCCGGGTCAGCAAGCTCGTCTCGCTGGTGGTGAAGGTCGGCGCTCTGGCGTTCGTCTTCACGCTCGACAAGACCCTCGCGCTGAACTTCCAGCTGCTGGGCGGCGTCTGGATCCTGCAGACGTTCCCGGCCATCGTGTTCGGCCTGTACACGCGGTGGTTCCACCGCTGGGCGCTGCTGGCCGGCTGGGCGGTCGCCATGGTCTACGGCACCGTCACGGCCTACCAGCAGATCAACCCGGCCACCGGCAAGCACTTCGGGGCGTCGGTGGGCCCGATCGAGCTGATCGGCAAGAGCGGGTACATCGCGCTCACGGCCTTCGTCATCAACGTCGTCATCGCGGCGGTGCTGACGCTGGTGCTGCGCGCGGTGAAGGCGCCCGACGGGGTCGACCAGACCTCGCCGTCCGACTACCGTGCGGACGCCGGCGACCCGAGCGTGCACGACCTGCCCGAGCTCACCGAGGCCTGACCTCCCGCGAACCTGCCGTGATCGTGCGATCCGGCCCCGTCGGGGCTGGATCGCACGATCACGACCGGGGTGGGCCAGCCCGTCGAGAAGCACAGGAGGGCAGAGCCGTGGAGCGCCACGTGAGCACCGTCGACGACGTGCTCGACCTGATGGACACGCTGTTCGCGGCCGAGGCCGACCGCTGGACGCCGCGCGGTGCCGGCTGGTGGGACGGCTTCTACGACGACCGCGACCGGGACGTGCCGTTCTTCCGCGCGGCGCCGGACGAGTCGCTGGTGCGCTGGCACGAGGCGGGCCTGCTGGCCGGCGGGGGCCGAGCGCTCGACCTCGGCTGCGGGCCGGGCCGCAACGCCGTCTGGCTGGCCGAGCAGGGCTACGAGGTCGTGGCCGTCGACCTGTCGCCCACGGCCCTGGGCTGGGCCCGCGAGCGCGCCGAGGCGGCCGGGGTCGAGGTCACGTTCGTCGAGGGCAGCATCTTCGACCCCGGCACGGTGCCTGGCCGCTTCGACCTCGTGTACGACTCGGGGTGCTTCCACCACCTGCCTCCGCACCGGCGGATCAGCTATCGCGCGCTGCTCGAGCGCACCCTGCCGGCCGGGGCGGCGTTCGGCCTGGTCTGCTTCGCCTGGGGCGCGATGGGCACCGAGGCACCCGACGCGCAGCTCTACCGCGAGGGCAGGCTGGCCGGCGGCGTCGCCTACCGCGAGGACGACCTGCGCCGGCTGTTCGGGTGGCTGCAGGTGCAGGAGCTCGGTCGGATGGTGCCGCAGCCGCAGTCGTCGCCCCGCTTCGGCGAGGACTTCCTGTGGGCCGGTCTGTTCAGGCGCTGACGGCACGTGCGGGCCGGCGCAGGCGCGACGCCTCGCGGGTGGCGACCCAGCCGACCAGCACCACCAGGTGCAGCACCCACAGCCAGAGCAGGACGGCGATCGCGCCACCGACCTGGGCCAGCCCCCCGAACGGCGCGCCGAGGTCGACCGGCAGGGCGAGGAACAGCACGAAGCCCTGCAGGAAGCCGCTGACGAAGGCCGCCGTGGCCAGCGCCCCGAGCACGCAGGTGAGCCACGGCAGCCGGGTGGGCGCCACGACCCGGAACGTCCAGGCCAGCGGCACCGACAGCACCAGCCAGTCGACGTTCAGCGCGACGTAGACGCCGAGCGCGGTCGGACCCGCACCGTCGCCGAACCGCGTCGCCAGCCAGGGCGTCACGGCGAGCACCGCCAGCAGCAGCGCCGGGGCCGCAGCAAGCAGCGGCAGCACCGCCAGCCGGCCGCGCCAGCCGACGAGCCGGTCGGGGCGCAGGTCGTCCGCGAGCGCCACGTAGGCCCGGCGCAGGCCCTCGCCGTACACCGACGCCGGCAGCACGGCCACCACCACACCCAGCCACCCGACGTCCGCGCCGCGGCGCAGCAGCTCGCCCGCGACCTGGTCGGCGCCGAGCGTGCTCGGCAGCGCGCCCGACAGGCTGCCGGCCAGGTCGAGGACGCGGTCACGGCCGACGACCGCCGCCAGCAGCCGGGTGGCGATCAGCAGGCCGGGCACCACCGCGAGCGCCGCGTAGAAGGTGACGCCCGCGCCGTAGAGCAGCAGGTCGTGGCCGCGCAGCGCGCTGGACGTCGCCCGCGGCAGCCGGCGCAGCACCGAGCGCGCCGAGGCCGTCACCGGGGCAGCCGGTCGAGGAACCGCCGGACGTCGACCACGACCCGGGTGACCTGCCCGGTGGCCAGCAGCCGGTCGTCGGTGCCGGTGGCGGTCACGGCGAAGCGCAGCAGCCGCCCGTCGGCGTGGGTGCGCTCGGCCCGCACGGTGACGACCTCGCCGACCGGGCTGGCGGCCAGGTGCTCGAGCTCGACCCGGGTGCCGACGCTGGTGGCGCCCTCGGGCAGCGGCTCGGCAGCGTCGCAGGTGACGGCCTCGCACCAGGCGAGCAGGCGCGGCGTGGCCAGGACGTCGAGCGAGCCCGACCCGAGCGCGCGGGCGGTGTCGTCGTCCTGCACCTCGTAGGGGCGCTCGGCGGTGGTCACGCCACCGACGCTACCCACCCCGGCCGTTCTCCCCCACCGGTGAGGGGCAGCGGTCAGGCGACGAGGCCGAGGCGGCGCAGCTCGACGGTGAGGTCGTGCGGGTTGCTCGAGGCGCTCATGGCGTCCTCGAGCGTCACGACGCCGTCGCGGATCAGCGTGGTGAGGTGCTGGTCGAAGGTCTGCATGCCGTAGAAGCCGCCCTCGGTGATCAGCTCGGTGAGGGTGCTGGTCTTGTCCGGGTCGACGATCGCGTCGGCGACGCGGCCGGTGTTGACCGCGATCTCCATCGCGACGCAGCGGCCCTGGCCGTCGGCGCGCGGCACGAGCCGCTGGCAGATGATGCCGCGCAGCGCGCCGGCGAGCGCGAGGCGCACCTGCTTCTGCTCGTGCGGCGGGAAGAAGTCGATGATGCGGGCGACGGTCTCCTGCGCGTTCGTCGTGTGCAGCGTCGACATGACGAAGTGACCGGTCTCGGACGCCGACAGCGCCGCCTTCACGGTCTCGACGTCGCGCATCTCGCCGACCAGGATCACGTCCGGGTCCTGGCGCATCGCGGCGCGCAGGGCGACCGCGAAGTCGTCGGTGTCGAGGCGCACCTCGCGCTGGTTGATCATCGAGAGCTGGTCGCGGTGCAGCACCTCGATCGGGTCCTCGATCGTGACGATGTGGCACTCGCGGTGGGTGTTGATGTGGTCGACCATGCCGGCGAGCGTCGTGGTCTTGCCCGAGCCGGTGGGGCCGGTGACGAGCACCAGGCCGCGGGGCTCGAGGGCGAGCTGGCTGATGACCGACGGCACGCTGAGCTCGTCCAGCGGGATGGCGCCGACCGACACCCGGCGGAAGACCAGGCCGACCGAGCCGCGCGAGCGGAACGCGTTGACGCGGAAGCGGCCGACCCCGGCCAGCGAGTAGGCGAAGTCCGCCTCGTTCGTGCGCTTGAAGGACTCGCGCAGGTCGTCGCGCATGACCTCGTCGGCGATCGCCGCGGTCTGCTCGGGCGTCAGCGCCGGGCCCTGCAGCTTGCGCAGCCGGCCGTCGATGCGCAGGCGCGCCGGCGAGCCGACCTTGATGTGCAGGTCGGACCCGCGCAGCTCGGCGAGCGCGCGCAGGTACGGCGAGACGGAGATGACGGCGGGCTCTTCCACGCAGTGCACATCGGCTCCCTGCAGGGGCCACTTGAGCCGCGCGGGTGAGTTACTCCACCCGGGTGACGACCCGGGTGAGGGCCGAGACGACGCGCGGGTCGTACTCGTAGGCCAGCCCCAGGTGGATGCGCTCGAGGGCCTCGCGGCGACGGGTCTCGGTGCCGCCGTCACCCACCAGGTCGTCGAACGCGTTCGCGGCCTTGATGATGCGGCTGGCCAGCGGCACGGCGCGGTCGTCGGTCTCGTGCCGGCGCCGGTACGGCTCGGACTGCCGCTCGATGATCACGGCGACGTCGTCCAGCACGCCCGTGCGCCGGACGACAGCCGCGCCCAGGTCGGCGATCCGGCGCTGCTCCCCCGGCGCCGCCATCAGCGTGGCGCCGCCCGGGATGGGCTCGGTGAGCGAGAGCTGGCCGATGTCGTGCAGCAGCGCGGCGTACTCCAGGTCGCGCAGGCCCCGCTCGGGCATCCCCAGGTCGCGACCCATGGCCAGCGCCAGCGTCGCGACGCGGCGCGAGTGGCCCGACTCGGTGTAGCCGCCGAGCTCGGTGACCCGCGACAGCGAGCGGATCGTCTGGGCGTACGTCGCCTGCACCGTGGCGTAGCGGCGGAAGGCGAACTGGGTGAGCAGCAGCGGCGCGAGGAAGACGGGCACCGCGAGCAGGCCCATCGGCTCGGCCGCCAGCGCGATCAGGACGCCGCCGCAGCCGATGGCGCTGCCGAGGCCCGAGGCGACGCGCAGCTCGTCGGCGAGCACCGACTTCACCCGCGCGTTCTCGGCCGCGGCCCGCATCACGGCCGCGAGCAGCGCGTCCAGCACGAGGGTCAGGACGACGGCGGCGAGCATGAGCAGCGCGAGCAGCCAGCGGAAGCCGTGCCGGGCCATGCCGGTGTCGACCAGCGAGCCGTCGGGACCGACCGGTAGCACGCGCCACACCAGCACCAGCGCCGAGACGGCCAGGAACCGGTGCACGATGCCCGCCAGGTCGGGCGACCGCGAGGCCAGCAGGTGGGGCAGGATCCCGAGCAGCGTCGCGAGGGCGACCACGGCGAGCACCGTGGCGGCGCCCACGACCGGCCCGGACGACGGCCCGATCCGCCCGACCAGGGCGAACGCGACCGCGGCCGCCGTGCCGATGGGCGCGGCCTCGCGCTCACCCGGCAGCCACACCCGCAGCGACTCGCCCAGCGCGATGGCCGCACCGAAGGCGAGCACGACCTTGAGGTCCGCCAACCCGCGCTCGGTGGCCCCTGCCGCGGCCGAGCCGACGGCACCGGCCATGACCATCGCGGCGATGCCGGTGAACGCACCCGTCATCGAGACGCGGGGCGTGGTGCGCACCGCGACGCTCACCGGGGGTCGCCGTCCGGCAGCCGTCCGAGGTCGACCGGCCGGCGCGCCTCGTCGGCGAACGCGGGGTCGTCGTGGTCGCGCGAGTCGAGCCCGGCGTCCGGGGCGGGCTCGAACGACGGCTCGCTGGTCTCGCGCGCCGTGCCGTCGTCGGCCTCGGGCTGCTCGGCGTCGCGCTGGGCCTCGGTGGTCCACGCGGTGCGCTGCAGGCCCTCGGTGAGCGCCGCGACGAAGTCCGGGTCGAACTGCGTGCCGGCGCAGTCGGCGAGCTCGGCCACGGCCTCCTCGACGGTGCGCGCCTGGCGGTACGAGCGGGTCGAGGTCATCGAGTCGAAGGCGTCGGCCACCGCGATGATGCGCGCGAACTCCGGGATCGCGCCGCCCACCAGCCCCAGCGGGTAGCCGCGGCCGTCGAGCCGCTCGTGGTGGTGCAGGATCCCCTCGAACGCCTCGCCCAAGAACTCGATCTCGCGCACCATCTCGAGCCCGCGCACCGGGTGCCGGGCGATGGTGGCGAACTCCTCGTCGGTGAGCGCGCCGGTCTTCTGCAGCACGCGGGTCGGGACGCCGAGCTTGCCGACGTCGTGCAGCATGCCCGCGAAGTGCAGGGTCGACGTCCGCTGCTGGGAGAGCCCGACGGCGCGGGCGATGATGACCGAGGCCCGGGCCACCCGCTCGCTGTGGCCGCGGGTGTAGTGGTCCTTGGCCTCGACGGCCTGCACCAGCGCGGCGACGGTGCGCTCGTGGGCGGCGTTCTGCTCGGCGTACTGCGCGAAGGCCCAACGGGCGACGAAGAGCGGCGCGAGCACGAGCAGGGCCGACAGCGCGCCGACGCCGGCGGCGTCCCACAGCACGACGAGCAGCAGGCCGAACAGGCCGTACCCGATGTAGGCGATGCCGCCGCTGCGCAGCGTGCCGGTGAGGACCTCGCGGTAGGGCACGCCCTCGCTGATGCTGATGACGCCGGCCAGCACGACGGCGTTGACCAGGCACATGACGACGTTGGCCAGCACGAGCGGCACCGCCAGGTGGCCCAGCAGGTCGCCCGAGGTGAGCAGGTCGCGCGGCTGCGGCGTGCCGCCGGTGAGGTAGTACGTGGCGCTCGCGGCGGCGCCCATGAGGGCGAACAGGCTGACGTTGAGCAGCCAGACGCGCGGCTTGGCGCGCCGGACCTCGAGCAGCCAGGACGAGACGCCGACCAGGATCGCGCCGGTGGGACCGGCCAGCACGACCGCGGCCAGCTGCACGATCGAGCTGGTCGACATGCCGGTGCGCGCTGACAACCGCCGCACGCGGGTCTGGCTGCTGATGATGCACAGCAGCGCGAGCACGAGCGTGGACCGCCACTCGGTCGGCGGGCGCCAGAACCAGGTGGCGGCGAGCGCGACGGCAGCGAGGATCGTCGTCGCACCCACGTAGGTGCGGACGTGCCTCAACGACCGGTCCACCTCAGCCCTCTCGCCCTCGGGCCAGGACGCGTGGGAGAGACCGGTGCCGTGATCTGTGCTGCTGAGGTGGGCGGAGCTCGCGCTCAGCCCTCCCAGCTCCAGTGCGGCTGGGACGAAAGGAACTTCTCGACAGCGGACACGATCTTGCTCACCGGTCATCACTCCTTGCTGAAGTAGTCATGGGACCGCTAGTCCCATGCGCACTCCGCTCCGCTCAGGATTCGGACGTACCGGACAAACGTACAGGGGGGACGTTTGTCAGGTAAAGGTGTGCTGCACCGGTCTCTTCCACGCGCTCTGGAGTTGTCGAGCGCCCGTCTCGGACGGGCTGTCCATCGCTGCGGATCGTAACCTCACGGGGTCGCTCACCGCGCGTGAACCGCGGGTCGGACGACGCGCCGTTGGGCCGTCCGGGTGAACCCGGCGGTCACGGTGCGCGACGTGAGAGCGCGCCCTCGCCCTGTCGAGGGTGCTGACGACTACGGTCGGCGACCATGACGACCATGCGGCTGCGGCCGGACCTCGAGGACGCGCTGCGCACCCTGCCCGGCGTCCAGGCGGTGAGCGTGGTGACCTCCGGCGACGGCAAGCCGACCGAGGTGCACGTGCTCGCCACCCCCGGCAAGGCCCCCAAGCAGGTCGTGCGCGACGTCCAGTCGGTGGCCATGGCCGGGTTCGACGTCGACCTGGACCACCGGATCGTCAGCGTGGTGCAGATCGAGCAGCGCGGGGGCCCCGCGAACGGTCTCTCGCTCGTGCCGGACGACGGCACGGACGGGGTGGCCGGCGTCCCCGCTCCGGACGGGTCCGGGCCGGCCGACCCCGGCACCCCTCGCCCGCTCGTCGGCCGCATCGCGCTGAGCACGACCGGCACCGGCGCCTCGGCCACCGTGAGCGTGCGGCTGGGCGAGGACGAGTTCGTCGGCGAGGTCGAGGGACCGGCCACCGCGCCCGCACGGCCCCGGCTGGTCGCCGAGGCGACGGTGCAGGCGCTGTCCGAGCTGGTCGGGTCGGCCTGCGAGGTCGAGGCGGCCCAGGTGACGGGCGCGGGCCAGCGCGAGGTGGCGGTCGTCGTCCTGTCGCTGGCGGTGCCGCGGGTGGGGCTGCAGGTGCTCACCGGCAGCGCGCTGGTGCGCCAGCACCCCGAGGACGCGGTCGTGCGTGCCGTGCTCGACGCCCTGAACCGGCACCTGGCTGGCTGAGGGACTCCCGGCGGTGTGGGAGCATGGACGCCGACCCCGACGAAGGAGCGAGCGATGAGCAAGCGCGCCCGCAAGCGCCGCAGCCGCAAGGGCAACGCCGCCAACCACGGCAAGAAGCCCAACGCCTGAGGCGACTCACGCAGACGAAGGGCCCGGACCGAGCGATCGGTCCGGGCCCTTCGACGTGCCGCGGGTCGGTGCGCTGGAGGCTCAGGCCTCGAACTCGACGCGCACCTGGGTGATCCGGGTCAGGATGCGGGTGCGCAGCTCCTCGGGCGCCGCCTCGCACGCGCAGCTGCGCCGGATCAGCGCCTTGAGCGCGAGGTCGAGGTCGTACTCCTGCAGGCAGGGGCCGCACTCGTCCAGGTGCTGCTTGATCTTGGCGCAGTCGAGCTCGCCCATCTCGTTGTCGAGGTACTCGTACACGCGGTCGAGCACCTCGCTGCAGTCCGTGTCGTGGTGGTTGCCGCAGCTCACGACGCACCTCCGGTCTTGCTGCCCGCGGCAGCCATGCCGCGGTCACGGGCGTAGTCCTGCAGCAGGTCGCGCAGCTGGCGCCGGCCGCGGTGCAGGCGCGACATCACGGTGCCGATCGGCGTCCCCATGATCTCGGCGATCTCCTTGTAGGCGAACCCCTCGACGTCGGCGTAGTACACCGCCATCCGGAAGTCCTCGGGGATCTGCTGCAGCGCGTCCTTGACGTCGCTGTCGGGCAGGTGGTCGAGCGCCTCGGCCTCGGCCGAGCGCAGCCCGGTGGAGGTGTGCGACTCGGCGCGGGCCAGCTGGTAGTCCTCGACCTGCTCGGCGTCCGACTGCTGAGGCTCGCGCTGCTTCTTGCGGTACGTGTTGATGTAGGTGTTCGTCAGGATCCGGTACAGCCAGGCCTTGAGGTTCGTGCCGGGGCGGTACTGGTGGAAGGCGGCGAACGCCTTGGCGAAGGTCTCCTGGACGAGGTCCTCGGCGTCGGCCGGGTTGCGCGTCATGCGCAGGGCGGCCGAGTAGAGCTGGTCGAGGTACTGCAGCGCGTCGCGCTCGAAGCGGGCGCTGCGCTCGTCGGTGGACTCGGTCTCGGGCGCGCGCTGCGTGTCGTCGCCGAGGTCGTCGGTGCTGGTCATCGCCTCCCAGGATATCGCCGAACCCTGGGTGCGCTTGACGGAGGCGGGCGCCGACGCGGACGACGACCACCGGGGGAAGACGGGACCGTCCACCACCCTGTCTGCTGCAGACGTCAGCACGCGGCTCCTCCCGGATCGATCGACTCGCCCTGACCGGCGCCGCTCGACGGAGCGGGGCGCCTCAGGCAGGTGAACGCCAGGTGTCGGGGGCGCATTCCACGAGCAGGTCGAGCACCGCCGCGACGAGCACGGGACGCTGCGCCTTGAGGCCGTGGTCGCCCTCGACCGCCACCACCCGCCCGCTCGGCGGCAGCACCGGCGCGACGTCGTCCGGGCCGCCGAACGGGTCGCTGCGCCCCTGCACGACGAGCAGCGACCGCTCCCCCACGAGCAGCAGCTCGGCGGCCCGGCTGGCCCCCGGCTTGCCCGGCGGGTGCAGGGGGAAGGCCAGCGCCAGCACCCCGGTGGCGTCGACGTCCGCGGCGGTGCGGCACGCGACCCGGGCTCCCGCGCTGCGGCCCCCGACGACGAGCGGACCGGGCAGCCGGCCGCGGCCCGTGCGCAGGGCCCGCACGAGC
>NZ_BAAGXY010000090.1:0-13914 GCF_054779595.1 Angustibacter peucedani | reverse complement strand
CGCCGCCGTCGTCGCGCCCAGGCGCCGGCCGGCCCGCCGACCCACCACGACGACGTCCCGGCCGACGAGGCCGCCGCGAGCGCCGACGCGACGCCGGACGAGCCCGAGAGCACCGACGCCCCTGACACCGGCGACACCGGCGAGGGCGGCGAGGGCACCGGCCGCAAGCGCCGTCGTCGCGGTGGCCGCGGCCGCCGGGGCAAGGGCGAGACCGACGAGCAGCAGCAGGACGACGCGAAGGACGACGAGACGCCGTCCGCCGACGACAGCTCGGCCGAGGAGTCCGGCGACGGCGTCAAGGACGCCGACGCCGACCACGGCGACGAGGAAGGCTCGTCGTCCAGCCGCCGTCGTCGTCGTCGTCGCCGCCGCGCCGGCTCCGGCGACGACTCCGGCACCGACGACCCGCCCGGCACCGTCACCAAGGTGCGCCAGCCGCGCCGCGCCGACGACGAGGTCGCCTCGGTCAAGGGCTCGACCCGGCTCGAGGCCAAGAAGCAGCGCCGCCGCGACGGCCGCGAGGCCGGCCGCCGCAAGCCGATCATCACCGAGTCCGAGTTCCTGGCCCGCCGCGAGAGCGTCGAGCGCACGATGATCGTGCGCGAGCGCGAGGGCCGCACCCAGATCGCGGTGCTCGAGGACGACGTCCTGGTCGAGCACTACGTGGCCAACGAGACCAACGCCTCGATGATCGGCAACGTCTACCTCGGCCGGGTGCAGAACGTGCTGCCCAGCATGGAGGCCGCGTTCATCGACATCGGCAAGGGCCGCAACGCCGTGCTCTACGCCGGCGAGGTGAACTGGGACGCCGCCGGGCTCGAGGGTGGTCCGCGCCGGATCGAGGCCGCGCTGAAGTCCGGCGACCAGGTGCTCGTGCAGGTCACGAAGGACCCGATGGGCCACAAGGGCGCCCGGCTCACCAGCCAGATCTCGCTGCCCGGCCGCTACCTGGTCTACGTGCCGAACGGCTCGATGACCGGCATCAGCCGCAAGCTGCCCGACACCGAGCGCTCGCGCCTGAAGAAGATCCTCAAGGCCGTCGTCCCCGAGCAGGCCGGCGTCATCGTGCGCACCGCGGCCGAGGGCGCCAGCGAGACCGAGCTGCAGCGCGACGTCGAGCGGCTGACCTCGCAGTGGGCCGACATCGAGAAGAAGTCGACGTCGTCGTCCGGCGGGTCGGCGCCCAAGCTGCTGCACGGCGAGCCCGACCTGACCGTGCGCGTCATCCGCGACGTGTTCAACGAGGACTTCGCCAAGCTCGTCGTCAGCGGCACGAGCGCGTGGGACGTCGTCCAGCCCTACGTCGCGTCGGTCGCCCCCGACCTGGCCGAGCGCGTCTCGCGCTGGACGTCGGAGGACGACGTCTTCGCGGCGCACCGGGTCGACGAGCAGCTGGCCAAGGCGATGGACCGCAAGGTCTGGCTGCCCAGCGGCGGCTCGCTGGTCATCGACCGCACCGAGGCCATGACCGTCGTCGACGTCAACACCGGCAAGTTCACCGGCTCGGGCGGCAACCTCGAGGAGACGGTCACCCGCAACAACCTCGAGGCCGCGGAGGAGATCGTCCGCCAGCTCCGGCTGCGCGACATCGGCGGCATCATCGTCGTCGACTTCATCGACATGGTGCTCGAGGGCAACCGCGACCTGGTGCTGCGGCGCCTGCTGGAGTGCCTGGGCCGCGACCGCACCAAGCACCAGGTCGCCGAGGTCACCTCGCTGGGTCTGGTGCAGATGACCCGCAAGCGCGTGGGCCAGGGCCTGCTCGAGGTCTTCAGCGAGCCGTGCGAGCACTGCCACGGCCGCGGGATCATCGTGCACGCCGAGCCGGTGCAGTCCAAGGGCAACGGCGGTGGCGGCAACGGCGGCGGCCAGGCCAAGGGCGGCGACGGCGGCTCGGCCAAGAACGACGGCGGCAAGGGCGACTCCGGCACGTCCGAGGGCGGTGGCCGCTCGCGCGGTGGCCGCGGACGCCGCGGGTCGGGCTCGGGGCCCTCGACCCCGGAGCACGAGGCCGCACCGGCGCCCGAGCGCAAGCCGATCCCGGCCGACTTCGTGGCCTCGCTGGCGCACCACCACGACGACGAGCACGCCGGGACGACCCCGGACGACGTCCCGCCCGTGGGCGAGGAGTCGGCCGTCGCCGAGCAGGACGCGGTCGCCGCTCAGCAGCCCGAGCAGCCCGAGCCGGCTGCCGAGCCCGAGCCGGCCCCCGAGCCTGCGGGCGCCGAGGTGCCGCCGGCGGACGCCGACGCGGAGCCCGAGGCCGCCCCGGCCAAAGCCCCTCGTCGTCGACGCCGCGCGTCGGCACCGGCCGGACCGCCGTCCGCCACCAGCTGACCCGTCAGCGCAGCCGTCATCGCAGCCGGAACGTCGTGATCACGACCGGTCCGCCGCGATGACGGCTGCGGTGATGCGGACCCGCGTCAGGCGGGCTGGTCCTTGGTGAGGTGCAGCAGCCAGTCCTTGCCGGTGTCGATCAGGGCGTAGCGGCGGACGTCGTCGCGCCCGTGCAGCTCGAACACGAACCGCCGCTCGGTGCGGTCGATCTCGTCCCACCAGCCGGTGTCGGCGACGGACTTCTCGGCGTCCTCGTAGGTCAGGTGGTCCAGGTCGTGGTCGGGCACCGCGACGGCCAGCCGGTTGCGGGCGGGGGAGTCCGGCAGCCCGCGCGGCAGCGCCCACGACCGCAGCACGCCGTCCTGCTCCAGCCGCAGGTCGAAGTGGTGCTGCGGCCGGTGGTGCTCGTGCAGCACGAACGCCGGTCTGGCGGGCATGCGAGGATGGTGCCACGCAGCACCGGGCGCGGCCTGCCGGCCGGTTTGACCCGGCCCGGTGCCCCTGCGGTACCCTGAGCAGTCGGTGCGCTCCGCGCGCGCCTCCCCGAGTGCGTCCCAGCGCGGTCCAGACCACGCCGGTCTGCCGTGCCCGGTCCTCCGAACGACGAGAGAAGTGAGCTTCACGTGTACGCGATCGTCCGCGCTGGCGGCCGTCAGGAGAAGGTGTCCGTCGGCGACGTCCTGGTCATCGACAAGGTCGAGGGCAAGGCTGGTGACACCCTCGAGCTGGCCCCGCTGCTCCTCGTCGACGGCGAGACGGTGACGAGCGACGCCAAGAAGCTCGCCAAGGTCAAGGTCACGGCCGAGTTCGTCGCGCCCGAGAAGGGCCCGAAGATCACGATCATGAAGTACAAGAACAAGACCGGTTACCGCAAGCGCCAGGGTCACCGTCAGAAGCTGACCCGCGTGAAGGTCACCGGCATCGAGGCCTGAGCCCCGGGCTCACCCAGCTACCACTCAAGGCAGGCACTCCCATGGCACACAAGAAGGGCGCGTCCTCGACGCGCAACGGCCGCGACAGCAACTCGCAGCGCCTCGGCGTCAAGCGCTACGGCGGCCAGGTCGTCGGCGCGGGCGAGATCATCGTCCGCCAGCGCGGCACGCACTTCCACCCGGGCGACGGCGTCGGCCGGGGCGGCGACGACACCCTGTTCGCGCTGGTCGAGGGTGCGGTCACCTTCGGCACCAAGCGCGGTCGTCGCACCGTGAGCGTGCTGCCCCCGGCCTGACCGGCCCGCACGCGCTCCGACGCACGTAGAGCTCCTCGCGAGGGGGTGGGCCGATCGGCCCACCCCCTCGCGCCGTGTCCACCCACCTGACCCCGCGACCGGAGGCACCGATGACGACGTTCGTCGACCACGTCGTGCTGCACGTCGCCGGCGGTGACGGCGGGCACGGGTGCGCCTCGGTGCACCGCGAGAAGTTCAAGCCGCTCGGCGGCCCGGACGGCGGCAACGGCGGTCGCGGCGGCGACGTCGTGCTCGTCGTCGATCCGAGCACCACGACGCTGCTGGAGTACCACCGCCGCCCGCACCGGCACGCCACGAGCGGCAAGCCCGGCCAGGGCTCGAACCGCAACGGCGCCGACGGCGAGGACGTCGTGCTCGCCGTCCCCGAGGGCACCGTCGTCAAGGACGCCGAGGGCAACGTCGTCGTCGACCTCGTCGGCGCCGGCACCGAGCACGTCGTGGCCCGCGGCGGTCGGGGCGGGCTCGGCAACGCCGCGCTGGCCTCGCAGCGGCGCAAGGCGCCGGGCTTCGCGCTGCTCGGCGAGCCCGGCGACGCCGGGGACGTCGTCCTGGAGCTGAAGTCGCTCGCCGACGTCGCGCTCGTCGGCTTCCCCAGCGCCGGCAAGTCCAGCCTGGTCGCGGCGATGTCGGCGGCCCGGCCCAAGATCGCGGACTACCCGTTCACGACCCTGGTGCCCAACCTCGGCGTCGTGCAGTCCGGCGACGTCCGCTACACCATCGCCGACGTGCCGGGCCTGATCCCGGGCGCCAGCGAGGGCAAGGGCCTGGGCCTGGAGTTCTTGCGCCACGTCGAGCGCTGCTCGGTGCTGGTGCACGTCGTCGACTGCGCGACGCTCGAGCCGGGCCGCGACCCGCTCACCGACCTCGAGGTCATCGAGGCCGAGCTGTCGGCCTACACCGTCGACGAGACGCTCGGCGGGCGACCGCTCACCGAGCGCCCGCGCGTCGTCGTCCTGAACAAGGCCGACGTGCCCGAGGCCGTCGAGCTGGCCGAGCTGGTGCGCCCCGAGCTCGAGGAGCGGGGGCTGGCCGTGCACGTCGTCAGCGCCGCCACCCACCAGGGCCTGCGCGAGCTGGGCTTCGCGCTCGCCGCCCTGGTCGAGCAGGCGCGGGCCGAGCGCGTGGTCGAGGTCGCGCCTCGGGTCGTGCTGCGGCCCAAGGCCGTCGACGACGTCGGCTTCGAGGTGCGGGTCGAGAACGGGCCGGACGGACCGCGCTTCCGCGTGCTGGGCGAGCGCCCGCGCCGCTGGGTGCGCCAGACCGACTTCACCAACGAGGAGGCCGTCGGCTACCTCGCCGACCGGCTCGCGCGCCTCGGCGTCGAGGAGCAGCTGTTCAAGGTCGGCGCCACGCCGGGCGCCGAGGTGCTCATCGGGCCGGGCGACGACGCGGTGGTCTTCGACTGGGAGCCGACGATGGCGGCGGGCGCCGAGCTGCTCGCCGGCCCGCGCGGCACCGACCTGCGGCTCGGGCTCGACGACGTCCGGCCGACGCGGGCGGCCAAGCGCGAGGACCTCGAGCGCCGGCGCGCCGCCCACGACGCCGCCCGCGAGGAGCTGGCCGCCGAGCGCTCGGCCGGCCGGTGGACCGACCCGGACGACGAGTGACCCCCACGCCGGCCCGGGCCGGACGACGCGACCTGGCCGACGCCGGACGCGTCGTGGTCAAGGTCGGCTCGAGCTCGCTGACGCGACCCGACGGCGGCCTGGACGACGACCGCGTGGTCGCGCTGGTCGAGGCGCTGGCCGCGCGGCGGGCGTCCGGCACCGAGCTGGTGCTGGTGTCGTCGGGAGCCATCGCGGCCGGCCTCGACCCGCTCGGGCTCGAGCGCCGTCCGCGCGACCTGGCCACCCAGCAGGCGGCCGCGAGCGTGGGCCAGGGCCTGCTCGTGGCGCGCTACACGGCGGCGTTCGCGCGGCACGGGTTGGGCGTCGGGCAGGTCCTGCTCACCGCCGAGGACGTGATCCGGCGCAGCCACTACGCGAACGCGCGCCGCACGCTCTACCGGCTGCTGCAGCTCGGCGTCGTCCCGGTGGTCAACGAGAACGACACGGTGGCCACGGACGAGATCCGGTTCGGCGACAACGACCGGCTCGCCGCCCTGGTGGCGCACCTGGTGCACGCCGACGCCCTCGTGCTGCTCACCGACGTCGACGCGCTGTACGACCGCGCGCCGAGCAAGCCGGGCGCGCGCCGGGTCGAGACCGTGACCGGGCCGGACGACCTGGCGGAGGTCTCGCTGGGCTCCACCGGCAGCCGGGTCGGCACCGGCGGCATGGTCACCAAGGTCGAGGCCGCCGCGATCGCCACGACGGCGGGCATCGGCACCTTGCTGACGAGCTCCGAGCGGGTCGTCGACGCGCTGGCCGGCGCCGACGTCGGCACCTTCTTCGCGCCCACGGGGTCGCGGCGGGCCAGCCGGCTGCTGTGGCTGGCGCACGCGACGCGCCCGCGCGGGCGGCTCACCCTGGACGACGGCGCCGTGGCTGCGGTCGTCGAGCGCCGGATGTCGTTGCTGCCTGCCGGTGTCAGCGCGGTCGACGGCGAGTTCGCCGCGGGCGATCCGGTCGACCTGTGTGACGAAAACGGCCACGCGGTCGCGCGCGGGCTGGTGAACTATGCATCAATGGAGCTGCCGGGACTGCTCGGGCGTTCCACCCATGAGCTGTCGCGGGAGCTAGGACCCGCGTACGAGCGCGAGGTCGTCCACCGCGACGACCTGGTGCTGCTGCGCTGAACGAGGCCAGGAGGAACCCGGGGTGGGGAACGGCATCGAGGCGGTGCCGCAGGGCGATCTGCCGCTGTGGCACGTCACGCTGACGGTGGCGGGTGAGCCCGTGCCGGGCACCGACCTGCGCGCGGCGCTGGAGCAGCTGGTGCACGAGCGGCCGTTCATGCTCGCCGTCCGGTACGCCGACGACCGGGCCGAGCTGCGGTACTGGGACGAGGCCGAGGACGTCGACGACGCCGCGGCGCTGGCCCTGCGCATCTGGGGCGACCACCGCGCCAGCTGCGGCCTGCCGGCCTGGCGCGTCGTCGGCGTCGAGGTCATCGACCGCGACACCGTGCACGCGCGCGGCGTCGACCGCCCCCAGACGCCGCTCATCGTGGCCGGCGTCGCCCCCCTCTGACCCGCCGTCCGCGGTTGGAGTTGATCACGTCGTGCATGGCTAGGCCTGCTTTCCAAGGCCTGCAGCCCGTGACAAGCGCTTCGCAGCCTTCTTAACGTGATCAACTGCGGTCAGCGGCGCGGCGTAGGCTGGCGGGCGTGACGACGACCGCCCCCGCCACGAGCTCGACCGCTGCCGGGCTGTCGCGCGAGCAGGTGCTCGACGCCTGCCGCCGGGCCCGCGAGGCGGCGCGCGCGATCCGCCCCCTCACCCGGGCGGCCAAGGACGCGCTGCTGCTCGCGGACGCCGACGCCCTGGCCGCCGCCACGGACGACGTCACCGCCGCCAACGCCGAGCACCACGCCGAGGGCGAGCGCGCCGGCCTGGGCGCCGGGCTGCTCGACCGCCTGCGCCTGGACGACGACCGCGTGGCCGCCGTGGCGCAGGCCCTGCGCGACCTCGCCGCGCTGCCGGACCCGGTGGGCGAGGTCGTGCGCGGCGAGCGCCTGGCCAACGGCCTCGAGGTGCGCCAGACCCGGGTGCCGATGGGCGTCGTCGCGATGGTCTACGAGGCCCGCCCCAACGTCACCGTCGACGCGGCCGGGCTCGCGCTCAAGAGCGGCAACGCCGTGGTGCTGCGCGGCGGCTCGGCCGCTTCCTGCACCAACCGCGCCCTCGTCGCTGTGCTGCGCCGCGCGCTCGAGGACGCCGGGTTGCCGGCCGACGCCGTCACCCTGCTGGACGGCGGCGGGCGCGAGGCCGTGCAGCACCTGATGACCGCGCGCGGGCTGGTCGACGTGCTGATCCCGCGCGGCGGCGCCGAGCTGATCCGGACGGTGGTGGAGGGGTCGACCGTGCCGGTGGTCGAGACCGGCGTGGGCAACTGCCACGTGTACGTCGACGCCGCCGCCGATCTCGACCAGGCGCTCGCGATCGTGCTGAACTCCAAGACCCACCGGCCTAGCGTGTGCAACGCGGCCGAGACGTTGCTGGTGCACCGCGACGTCGCCGAGTCCTTCCTGGCCGGCGCCGTGCCTGCCCTGGACCTCGCCGGCGTGACCTTGCACGGCGACGACCTGACGGTCGCGGCGGGCGAGCGGCTGTCGGTCGAGGTCCAGCCCGCCGACGACGAGGACTGGGCCCGCGAGTACCTCTCGCTGGACCTCGCCGTGCGCGTCGTCGACTCGATCGACGACGCCATCGCGCACGTCGCGCGCTGGTCGAGCGGGCACACCGAGGCGATCGTCACGCAGGACGTCGCAGCGAGCCGGCGCTTCGTCGCCGAGGTCGACGCCGCGGCCGTCATGGTCAACGCGTCGACCCGGTTCACCGACGGTGGGCAGCTGGGGCTGGGCGCCGAGATCGGCATCTCGACCCAGAAGCTGCACGCCCGCGGGCCCATGGGGCTGGCCGAGCTGACGACGACCACCTGGGTGGTCACCGGCGACGGCCACGTCCGCAGCTGACCCACCGCACGGCCGCTCGCGATCGTGCATGTTCCGCAGGCGTCGCACCTGTCGCCGAGCAGGAGCGATGGACCGGCTTGGCAGGAACGTGCAGGATCGCGCGCGGACGACGGGCTGGGGCAGGATCAGCGACGTGGACAAGGTCGACCTGAAGCGCGAGCTGCCGTCGTACCGCGCGCGGCGCGGGCGCGTCGACGTGGTCGACGTCGCGCCGGCGCAGTACCTGATGGTCGACGGGGCGGGCGACCCGAACACCGCCCAGGAGTACGCCGACGCCCTCGCCGCGCTGTACCCCGTCGCCTACCGGCTGAAGTTCGCGAGCAAGCAGCAGCTCGGGCGCGACCACGCGGTGATGCCGCTGGAGGGGCTGTGGTGGGCGCCGGACCTGGCCGCCTTCACCAGTGCCCGTGACAAGACGGCCTGGCGCTGGACGGCGATGATCATGGTCCCGCCGTGGATCTCGCGGGACCTGCACGACGACGTCGTCACCCGGCTCGGGCGCAAGGACCCGCCGACCCGGCTGGCCGACGTCCGGCTGGAGACGTTCGACGAGGGGCGGTGCGTGCAGACGCTGCACGTCGGTCCGTACGACGCCGAAGGCCCTGTGCTGCACCAGATGCACGAGGAGTTCATCCCGGACCACGGGCTGACGATGACCGGTCGGCACCACGAGGTCTACCTGAACGACGCGCGGCGCACCGATCCCGCGCGGCTGCGCACCATCCTGCGTCAGCCGGTGGCCTGACCGGCCCGGTCGCGGCGCAGCAGGCCGTAGACCCACGAGTCGCTGACGTCGCCGTCGACGACGCAGTCCTCGCGCAGCGTGCCCTCGCGCTGGAAGCCGAGCTTCTCGAGCACCCGCGCCGAGCCGAGGTTGCGCGTGTCGGTCTCGGCCTGCACGCGGTTGAGCGGCAGGGCGTCGAAAGCCCACTGCAGCAACGCCTCCGCCGCCTCGGTGGCGAAGCCCTGACCCCAGGACTCCTCGGTGTAGCAGTAGCCCATGGCGGCGCTGAAGAAGTCCGGGTTCCACCGGCTCAGGCTGCACCAGCCGATGAACGCGTTGTCGGACAACCGGTCCACGGCCACGCGAGCGCCGCTGCCCTCCTCCGCCATCGACCGGCAGGTGGCGATGAACCGCGCCGCCCGCTCGCGCTCGGTCCACGGCGGCGCGTCCCAGTAGCGCAGCACGCGCGGATCGCTCTGCAGCGCGAAGAGCGCCTCGGCGTCGTCGTCGACGAACGGCCGCAGCCGCAGTCGGTCCGTCGTCAGGGTCGGCGTGGTGAGCGGCACGGCCCCATTGTGGCGGTGGACGTCGGGTGACCGGCTCGTCAGCCACCGATGAGTCCGCGGCCGACGCGGGGTCTACCGGGGGAGGGCCGCGCGCGGCCGACCTGACGAGAGGAGCCCGCCATGCTGCAGAAGATCGTCCCGAACCTGTGGTTCGACGGCCAGGCCGAGGAGGCCGCGCAGTTCTACTGCACGATCTTCAAGAACTCGCGCGTCGTGAACGTCGCGCACTACACCGACGCCGGCCCGGGCGAGCCCGGCTCGGTGATGACCGTCGAGTGGGAGCTGGACGGCCAGCGCTTCGTCGGCATCAACGGCGGCCCGGACTTCACCTTCGACGAGGCGGTGTCCTTCGCGATCAGCTGCCGCGACCAGGACGAGGTCGACTACTACTGGGACGCGCTGGTCGAGGGCGGCGAGGAGAGCCAGTGCGGCTGGCTCAAGGACAAGTTCGGCCTGTCGTGGCAGGTCGTGCCGGAGGGCATGGACGAGATCTTCGCCGACCCCGACCCCGAGCGCGCCCGTCGTGCGATGCAGGCGATGTTCGCGATGAAGAAGCTGGACGTCGCAGCGCTGCGCCGCGCGGCCGACCAGGTGCCAGCGCCCTGACCGGCCGCGCGCGAGCCGCTCAGCAGGCGTCGAGCATCGACGACAGCGCGCTCTTCTCGGCCGTGTCGACGCTCATGTCGTACACGTACTTCACGTCGATCCACTCGCGCGCGTAGACGCACCACACCGAGGTGTTGGTCGGCTTCCACTGCGCCGGGTCCTGGTCGCCCTTGCTGCGGTTGCTCGACGCCGACACCGCGATGAGCTGCGAGTGCGTCAGGTCGTTCGCGAGCTCCTGCCGGTGGGCCGTCGTCCAGCTCTTCGCACCGCTGCGCCACGCCTCGGCCAGGGGCACGATGTGGTCGATGTCGATCCCGGACGACGTCTCCACCCAGGTCGCGTCGTAGACGCTGTACCAGCGGCCGGCCGTCGGCTGGCACGCGGAGTCGACCGCCACGCCGGACCCGTCGCGCTTCAGCACCACCTCGCGGGTGTCGCACCCGCCGCCCTGGCTGATCCAGTGCGGGAACAGGTCGCGGCTGTAGCCGTCCAGCGTGCCCTCGGTGGCCACGGTCAGGGCGGCCAGGTGCGTGCGGGCGGTCGACTCCGCGGGCGGGTCCGGCGGGTAGGCGAACGCCGGCGACCCGGCCAGCACCACCGCGGCGGCGGCGGCGACGAGCGCGACGAGCAGGCGGGCGGCGGTGCGGGTGCTGCGCACGGGGGACCTCCGGGAGCGAGCCGGGCCGGTCCCGGCGGCACCGGTCAGTGTGGTCCGACATGGGTGGTTTGCGGCTTTCCGGCAGGCAAAGTCTTGGTATCGCCGCGGTCCTGGCAGGATGACCGCTCGTGGAGGCGACCGAGGTCCGCAAGCTGGCCGAGCTGGAGGACGCGCACTGGTGGTACCGCGAGCGGCGGCACCTGCTGGCGCGCGACGTCCGCGGCATGCGACCCGGCCGCGCGCTGGACGTCGGCGCGGCCGGCGGCGGCAACACCCGGGTGCTGCGCGACCTGGGCTGGAACGCCACGGCGCTCGAGTACGGCGCCGAGGGGGCGGGGGTCGCGCGCGAGCGCGGCCTGGCCACGCTGCGCGGCGACGCGACCGCGCTGCCCGTGGCCGACCGCAGCCTCGACCTGGTGGTGGCGTTCGACGTGCTCGAGCACCTGGACGACGACGACGCGGCGGTGCGCGAGGTGCACCGGGTGCTGCGTCCCGGTGGCCACTACCTGGTCGCCGTGCCGTGCGACCCGCGGCTGTGGTCGGCGCACGACGAGGCCGTGGGGCACGTCCGCCGCTACACCCGGGCGACGCTCGGCAGCCTGCTGACCCGCGGCGGGTTCGCGGTCGGGCCGCTGCGCTCGTGGAACGTGCTGCTGCGCCCGGTGGTCGCGATGCGCCGCCGCTCGAGCAGCGGCAGCGACCTGGACGAGCTGCCCGCCGTGGTCAACCACGGCCTGCGGGCGATCATCACCGCCGAGCGCTACCTGCCGGTGCGCTCGCTGCCCGGCGTCTCGCTGCTGGTCTCGGCTCGCCGTCCCTGACCCTGCGGCTCGGTCAGCGAGTCGTAGGCCACGAAGTACGACGGCCGGCCCTGCAGCTGGGTGTACATCCGCCCGACGTACTCACCGAGCATCCCCAGGCACAGCAGCTGCACCGCGCCGACGGCGGCGACGACCAGGAAGGTCGACGTCCAGCCCGGCGTGGTGTGGCCCGTGACGAACGCCAGCAGCGCGTAGGCCAGCAGCGCGATCGCCGCCAGCCCGCCCAGCAGGCCGAACCACGTCGCCAGGCGCAGCGGAGCGGTCGAGAACCCGGTGAGGCTGTCGACGCTGAGACGCACCATGCGCGCGAAGGGGTACTTCGAGCGCCCGGCGGCCCGGGGCTCGCGCCGGTAGCCGACCTCGGTGCTCGGGAAGCCGAGCGCCGGGACGACGAGCCGCAGCACCCGGTGGTGCTCGGGCAGCACGTTGACCGCGTCGACCGTGGCGCGGCTCATCAGCCGGAAGTCGCCGGCCTGCGCCGGACCGCTCTGCCCCGCGGCCCGGCCCATCAGCCGGTAGAAGACGCCGGCCGTCGTCCGCTTGAACGCGGTGTCGCTGCTGCGGTCGGTGCGCACGCCGTAGACGACGTCGACGCCCTGCGAGCGCGCGGCCTGCAGCATGGCCGCGATGGTCTCGGGCGGGTCCTGCAGGTCGGCGTCGATGCTGACGACCCACTCGCCGCGGGCCCGCACCAGCCCGGCCGACAACGCCGCCTGGTGGCCGCTGTTGGCGCGCAGCCGGACGACGCGCACGGCCGGCCACTCGCGCCGCACCCGCTCGAGCAGCACCGGCGTCGCGTCGGCGCTGCCGTCGTCGACGACGAGCACCTCGTACGGCTCGCCGAGCGCGTCGAGCGCCGGTCGCAGCCGCTGGGCGAACAGCGGGAGCACCTCGGCCTCGTCGTACACGGGGACGACGACCGAGAGCAGGGGCGCGTCGATGACCGGCTCCTTCGCAGCACGTGGGGGGCTTCTGACAGACTGTACGCGGACGAGCAGCACCCCAGCACGACCACGAGCAGCAGCACCGAGCACCCCCGAGGAGTCACGATGTCGCAGGCGCTGGTCCTGGCCGCCGGTACCGCCGAGGAGCACGGCAAGCACCTGCCGATGGCCCCCGAGATGTTCGCGGTCATCGCGATCGTCAGCTTCGTGGCCCTGCTCGGCCTGGTCTGGACCTTCCGCGGCGCGTCCAACAAGCACCGCTGAGCCCGCGGTGGCCGACGCCGAGCAGGGGGCACGTCGCCGGCTCGGGGTGATGGGCGGCACGTTCGACCCCATCCACCACGGCCACCTGGTCGCGGCCAGCGAGGTCGCGAGCGTGTTCGGGCTGGACGAGGTGGTCTTCGTCCCCACCGGCCAGCCCTGGCAGAAGGATGACCGCGAGGTCAGCCCGGCCGAGCAGCGCTACCTCATGACCGTCATCGCGACGGCGTCCAACCCCCGCTTCACCGTCAGCCGGGTGGACGTCGACCGGCCGGGTCCGACGTACACGATCGACACCTTGCGCGACCTGCGCGCGCTGCACCCGGACGCCGACCTGTTCTTCATCACCGGTGCCGACGCCCTGGCGCAGATCCTGTCGTGGAAGGACCACGACGAGCTGTTCGAGCTCGCGACCTTCGTCGGGGTGACCCGGCCGGAGCACGAGCTGAGCGGCGCGGGGCTCCCCGAGGACCGCGTGAGCCTGCTCCAGGTACCCGCCATGGCCATCTCGTCGACCGCCTGCCGCGACCGCGTGAGGGCGGGCGAGCCGGTCTGGTACCTCGTGCCGGACGGCGTCGTGCAGTTCATCGGAAAATATGGGCTCTACCGGACGGGTGAACCTGCCGAGAGATAGTGCGTGGCAGACCTGCTCGTCCCCGACGGCGACACCGACCGACCCTGGGGACCCGCGGGGCGCGGCGACGCGCCCGATCGCGCGGGCTCCCTCCGTGATGCCCTCGACGGACCGCCCGCGACCGCGGCCGACCGTCCCGGCGTCGCGGTCGCGCACGTTCCCGACTGGGTGCTCGACCAGATCGACCAGGCGGGGTACACCACCCGCATGGCGCGCCGGCGCGCCCTCGAGGACGCCCAGATCACCGACGGCTGGTCGCCCGACCCGAGCGTGACCGGGCAGGTGCTCTCCCGCGTGGAGGATGAGCTGTCGCGTCTGCTCGACCGCCAGTACCGCCCGGGCGAGGAGCCCGAGCCGACGGCCGAGGAGGCCGCTGCTGCCGCCGCGGCCGACGAGCGCGCCGGCGTCGCCGGTGCGACCGGCTCGCGCACGGACGACCTGCTGCCGACCGGGGCCGGCGCACGCCGCCGAGGTCCTGGACGCCGCTGGGTCGCGGCCGCCGCTGCTGCCGCGGTCGTCGTCGCCGGCACGGGCGTCG
>NZ_BAAGXY010000089.1:0-16454 GCF_054779595.1 Angustibacter peucedani | reverse complement strand
GCTCGAGGCCGCCGTCGCCGACCGCCCGCTGGCCGGCACCTGGGCCGCCGAGGCCGCGCGCGTCGCGGCGTGGCGCCCGCGCCTGGGGCTCGAGAGCGACCACCGCACCATCCCGCACGAGGTGGACTGGCTGCGCACCGCCGTGCACCTGACCAAGGGCTGCTACCGCGGCCAGGAGACCGTCGCGCGCGTGCACAACCTGGGCCGGCCGCCGCGCCGCCTGGTGATGCTGCACCTCGACGGCTCGGCGCACCACCTGCCGCCGTCCGGCACCGACGTCGAGCACGACGGACGCCGGGTCGGCCACGTCACGACCGCCGCGCGCCACCACGAGCTCGGCCCGGTCGCGCTCGCCCTGGTCAAGCGCTCGCTGGACCCCTCCGCCGTGCTCGTCGTCGACGGCGTGAGCGCGGCCCAGGAGCTCGTCGTCCGGCCGTAGGGCGCTCTCGCCGGGCCTGGCAGGATGTCGGGCATGCCCGGCACCCTCATCACCGTCGCGCCCACCGGCGCCGAGACGGCCAAGGCCGACTGCCCGCAGCTGCCCACCACGCTCGACGAGCTGGTGGCCGAGGCGAAGGCGTGCGAGGCGGCCGGCGCGTCGCTCGTGCACGTGCACGTCCGCGACGGCGAGCACCAGCCGACGCTCGACCCGGTGCGGCTGCGCGACACCGTGCAGGCCCTGCGCGAGCAGACCGACCTCGTCGTCCAGCTCTCCACCGGCGGCAGCGTGCACGACCCGCTGGACCAGCGGCTGCGGGTGCTCGACGCCGAGCCCGACTCGTGCTCGCTGACCTGCGGCACCACGAACTTCGGCGACGACGTCTTCCTCAACCCCTACCCGTTCATGGGCCAGCTGTACCAGCAGGCGCATGAGCGCGAGGTCGTGCCCGAGTTCGAGCTGTTCGACCTCGGCCACGTGCACGCGCTGCGCCGGCTGATCGACACCTACGGGCTGCCGTACGGCGGCAAGGTCCACGTCGACTTCGTGACCAACGTGCCCGGCGGCATGCCCGGCACCGTCGAGGCGCTCGTCGCCGGCGTGCAGGCGCTGCCGGCCGAGGTCACCTCGTGGTCGGCCACCGGCATCGGCCGCTCGCACCTGCCGATCGCGGCGGCCGCGCTCGCCATGGGCGGGCACCTGCGGGTCGGCATGGAGGACAACCTGGTGTTCGCCAAGGGCCGTCCGGTGCGCGACAACGCCGAGCTCGTCGCGCGCGCGGCCGAGCTGGCCGTCACGATGCAGAGACCACCCCTGTCGACGGCCGAAGCGCGTACCCTGCTCGCAGTCCGCGACCGGCGCGGCTGACCACCTCGAGGCGACCCGAAGGGCGACCACAGCTCCTATGACCACGCAGCCGCACGAGGGCGGGCGCCGTCCGATCGACCAGATCCTGGCCCCCGGATTCGCCGACGACCTGCCCAGCATCGCGTTCGACGACCTGCGCGAGCGCCGGCAGCTGGCCGAGCAGGAGGAGGTCGACCTCAGCTACGCCCGCCGCCTGCTGCAGGGGCGGCTCGACCTGCTGCGCGCCGAGCAGGACCAGCGCACGCAGCACGAGTTCCCGAGCCACGGCACGCGCAGCGACGAGGAGCTCGCCCGCGACCTGTCGACGGCGCTCGCCGACGGCCCGCGGTCCGACCACGGCCTGGGCCGGCACCTCACGACCGACCCGAGCCGGGTCGGCGAGCACCGCCGTTCGGCCGAGCAGGCCGTGGCGGACGTCGAGGCGAGCGACCCCAGCGCGATGGCGGACGACGCGATCGTGCGCGCGATCGAGCACCTGGCCGAGATCGAGCAGGCCGTCAGCGACAGCCGGCACAAGGTGCAGCAGGTGATGGACCAGCTGACCACCGAGGTGGCACGCCGCTACCGCGAGGGCGAGGCCAAGGTCGAGGACGTGCTCACCACCGAGTGACCCCCGCCGTGCGGCGCGGCGGTGTGAGGGGGCTCACGGCGTCCTGGCTTGCGCGCGCTTGCTGGAGCAAGCAGCATGGCAAGCATGACGTCGATCCGCGCCGATCTCGGTGACTACCTCAAGGAGCAGCGCCACAGCGCCAAGCTGTCGCTGCGCCAGCTCGCCGAGGTCGCCGGCGTCAGCAACCCGTACCTCAGCCAGATCGAGCGCGGGTTGAAGAAGCCCAGCGCCGAGATCCTGCAGCAGCTCGCCAAGGGCCTGCGCATCTCGGCCGAGTCCCTCTACGTGCGTGCCGGCATCCTCGACGAGCAGGAGCCCGCGCAGGTCGAGGTCAAGGCCGCCATCCTCGGCGACCTGGGGCTGAGCGAGCGGCAGAAGCGCGTGCTGCTCGACATCTACGCCTCGTTCTGCTCGGAGAACGAGCGTGCCGCCGCGACCGCGGAGCCGGCGCCGCAGCCGGCGCGCCCCGCCGCGAAGAAGGCCGCGAAGAAGGCCGCGAAGCAGCCGGCGACGAAGGCGGCGACGAAGGCGGCGACCGCCAGGACCACCCGCACGACGACCCGAAGGAGCTCCTCATGACCCTCGTCAACGACATCCGCAAGTCCGTCACCGACGCCACCCCGGTGCTCGCCCTCGTCGGCGCCACCGACCTGGTGGCCGAGAAGGTGCGCGACGCGCGCGCCCAGGCGAGCGCCCAGTACGCCCAGCTCAAGGACGTCGACCTCGACGTCACCTCGCTGCGAACCAAGGCCGAGCAGGTCCCGACCCTCGCCGTGAGCGCATCGGTCGAGCTGGCCGGCAAGGCCGAGGCCGTCTACGGCGACCTCGCCGCCCGCGGCAGCAAGCTGGTCGACCGCATCGGCCGGCAGAAGGCCACCCAGGACCTCCTGGCCCAGGGCAAGGTCACCCTCTCGCGCGGCAAGGCCGCCGTCACCACGGTCCGCAAGGCCGCCGACGACACCCGCACCGCCGCGAAGTCGACCCTGACCATCGCCAAGCGCGAGGGGCGCGAGGTCGCCACCGAGACCCAGAAGACGGTCGCGAAGAAGACCACCGGCACCAAGGCCGCGGCCAAGCGCACGAGCACCACCGCCAAGAAGCGCGCCACCACGGCCAAGCGCACCACCAAGTCCGCCACCACCAGCGCCCGCAAGACCGCGGCCGCTGCGGCCAAGGCCACCGAGGCCGCCGCCGCCAAGGTCGGCGACTGACCGCAGCAGCACCGCACCTGATCGGCGCAACGGCGCCCGGACCCACCAGGGTCCGGGCGCCGTGTCGTTAGGCTGGCCGCATGTTCGCCCTCGGGTCGGCCCAGGCCGTCGTGTTCTTCGGTCTCGGGATCATCGCGCTCGTCGTCCAGGTCGTGGCGCTGATCGACGGCGCCCGGCGCCGGGCCGACGCGTACGTCGCCGCGGGCAAGATGACCAAGCAGCGCTGGATGATCATCCTCGCCGTGGCCGCCGCGATCGGCTTCATCTCGTTCAACGGCAGCTTCCTGAGCCCCCTCAACTTCCTCAACGTGGCAGCGGTGGCGGCCGCGGGCATCTACCTTGCTGATGTGCGACCCGCGCTCCAGCGGGTGCAAGGGGGCGGACGCGGTGGTCGGGGTGGCCACGACGGTCCGTACGGGCCGTGGTGACCGACGAGTCGGCGGCCACCGGGGCTTCGGAGGGGACCATGACCGACCAGCAGCTGCAGCAGGACCCTGTGCTCGACGGCGCGCTCGACGAGGGCCTGGCGTCCTTCGTCGTGGAGCGCCCCTGGGGCCAGTTCCAGCAGTTCGTCGAGAACGAGCGCGTGACGGTCAAGATCATCACCGTGCAGCCCGGCCACCGGCTGAGCCTGCAGCGGCACTCCCACCGCGGCGAGTTCTGGCAGGTGCTCGACGTCCCGATCGACATCTGCGTCGGCGACCGGCAGTGGGTCGCCCAGCCCGGCGAGCAGATCTGGGTGCCCTGCGGCGCCCTGCACCGCATGGGCAACTCCGGCAGCGAGCCCGGGCGGCTGCTCGAGATCGCGCTCGGCGACTTCGACGAGGCCGACATCGAGCGGCTCGAGGACGACTACACCCGCTGAGCGACGGGCGCGGCCTGTGAGCCACCTGGGAGCTGCCTGGGCAGATCGGTTGACCGCTCAAGCAGGGGTCGCCGTCCGACGATGATCGTCTCGTGAACGAGATCCAGCACCGGGTCGCGCAGGTCGTCGACGTGCGCACGACCGCCGACGGCGCTCGGCTGGGTCGCTGGTTGATGGGCTTCCAGGGCGTCGTCCTGGCGTCGACGGGCTGGTGGGTCGAGTCCTCGGACGACGTCCCTTTGCGCGCGCTGGCCCTCGGGGCCGTGCTGGTGCTGCTCGCCGCGCTGTCGACCCCGCTGCCCTGGGGGCGCTGGCGTCCGCGCGCTCTCGGCCTGTACCCGTTGGCGGCGTTCTGCGTGCTCGGGCTGCTGGGGCTGCTGGCCCCCGCCGCGGCGACCGCCTACGCCGGGTTCCTCACGCTGTGGTTCATGTTCGTCGGCGTGGTCGGGCCGATGCGCTCGGGCCTGAAGCTGCTCGCGCCCGCGGTGCTCACCTGGCTGTCGATACAGGGCTCGCTGGGCTCGGAGCAGGTCGTCCGGCTGGTGATCGCGGCGCTGATCTGGGTGACGCTCGCCGACGTCCTGGCGATGCGCGCCTCGGCGCACCGCGACCGGGCCGCCCGGCTCGCGCAGCAGGCCGAGACCGACCCCCTGACCCAGCTGCCGAACCGTCGTGCGCTCGAGACCTCGCTGCGCCGGCTCAAGGCGGGGGACGTCGTCGTGGTCGTCGACCTCGACCACTTCAAGGAGCTCAACGACCGCGGCGGCCACGCCTTCGGCGACACCGTGCTGGTCGACTTCGCGCACACCCTGGCCTCCGTCGTCCGCGGGTCCGACCTGGTGGCGCGCTACGGCGGCGAGGAGTTCGTGCTCGTCCTGCCGCAGAACGACACCGCGGGCCTGGGCGCCGCGTCGGTGGTCGCGCGGCTGCGGCTGCGCTGGGCCCAGCTGCACCCCGACATCACCTGGTCGGCGGGCGCAAGCTGCCACGTCGAGGGCGCCGAGCCGGCCGACACGCTCGCCGAGGCCGACCGGGCGCTGTACCGGGCCAAGGCCGACGGCCGCGACCGCGTCGTCGCCTCGGGCGACTTCCGCGAGCTCGTGGGCGTCGCCACCGCCGTCGCGCGCTAGCCGTTCACCCGAACGGCTCAGGGCCGCGGACGTCCCTGCCGATGACCGGGGCCGTGCCGTCGTCCGTCGGCACGTCGCACCACCCGGGGGAGCAGCTGCGCATGCGCACGACCACCGTCCTGGCCGCCGGCGTCCTGGGGGCCGCCCTCGCGCTGGCCGGGCAGCACGTCGCCGAGGCCGTCCAGCCGGCCCGCGCGTCCGACGCCGGCATCACGGGCGTCGCCACGCCGGACGTCGACTACGTCCCCGCCTCGGACGCCAACCTGGCGCGGGTCGGGCACCGCACAGCCGTCGTCCGGCTCGGCCCGAAGCCGTACGTGCACCAGAACGGCAGCCACGGCACGCTCGGCATCCGCGCCCTGACGATCACGCAGGACTGCGACCTGACGCTGTGGACCGACTGGCAGGACGGCGACAAGGTGCTCGCCGCGACCGTGGACGAGGACGAGGTGCTGTCGGCCAAGGGCGTCGAGGCCGGGATCTCCGGCGGGGGCGGCTGGGCCAGCATCAAGCTCGGCCGCGGCGGGAAACGCATCTGCTACGACGACCCGGTCTTCAAGAGCGGCGCGACGGTCAACGTGTGGGTCGACATCCTCTACCTGCGGGCGCCCGCGGCGGAGTCCGACGGCGGCGACGACTCCTGAACCACCCCAGATCTGCCGCGCCCGGCCCGCTCCAGCGGCGTCCGGTTCGTGCCGATGCACGAAGGGTGCTGACCGCCCGTCGTCTGCCGCGCCCCGCGCGCGCGCTCCTCGTCGCCGCCGCCCTCGGGGCGAGCGTGCTGGCGGTGCACACCTCGCCGACCGCGTCGTACGCCGTCCGGGCGCTGACCGCCATCGCGGCGGCCGCCGTCCTGCTCGTGCAGGCCCGCCACGACGACCAGCTGCGGCGCTCGCGCCGGCTGGTCGCGGTCGGCCTGCTGGCGGGCTCGGCGTCGGGCGTGGCGTCGACGGTCTACACGCTGGTGGTCGGGCACGCCCTGCCCCTCGGGAACCCGTTCGGCGTGCTGGAGCTGTCGTACGCACCGTTCGCGGCGGCCGGGCTGCTGGCCCTGCCGAACCGTCGCGTCGGCGGCCGGCTCGGGCCGCTCGCCGACGGCGCGGCTGCGGCCGGTGCCCTGTGGTTCATCGCGCTGCAGGTGATCGGGTCGGCGCTGGAGCACGCCGGGGCTGTCGACTACGCCGTGACGACCGGCTACGTGCTCGTCGGCACGTTCACCCTCGGCACGCTGGTGTCGGTGTACCCGCAGGTCGACGAGGGCGCGCGGCCGTTCCTGCAGCGGATCGGCCTGGGGCTGGCCTGCGTGCTCGCCTCCGACGCGTGGTTCGCCGTGGCCTCGACGCACGGCGGGTACGACCCGACCGGGCCGATCGCCCAGCTGTACCAGGTCGGTCTCGGCCTGGTGCTGGTCGCGGCCGGCACCCCGGCGCGCGACGTCGCCCCGCGGCAGGGCGAGGCCGCGCGCCGCGCCCACCTGCTGCACGAGGTCGTGCTGCCCTACGCCCCGCTCGCCGTGGCGGTCGTCATCGGGGCCATGCGCTACGCCGAGGGACTGTCGTACACGCGGGCCGACATGCTGCCGATCCTGACGATCGGCACCGCCATGGTGGCCCGGCACGCGGCGTCGTCCCGCGACCACCGCGTGCTCGTCACGGCCCTCGAGGCCAGCGAGCAGGCGGCCCGCGCCGAGACGCTGGTCGACCCGTTGACCGGGCTGGCCAACCGCCGCGGCCTGCTCGACTTCCTCGAGCGCTCGCTCGTCGACGTCGGCTCGCACCCCGTGGGCGTGGCGATGGTCGACCTCAACGACTTCAAGGACGTCAACGACACGCACGGCCACGAGACCGGCGACCTGCTGCTGCGCGAGTGCGCGCGGCGGCTGCTGGACGTCGTCCCGCCGGGCGGGGTGGTGGCGCGCCTGGGCGGCGACGAGTTCGCCGTCTGCCAGCCGCGCGTGGTCGACGGCGGGCACCCGTTGGCGGCGACCGTGGCCGCGGCCTTCGACGAGCCGATCCTCGTCGGACGTCGTCCGTTCACCGTGCGCCCGAGCGTCGGCGTCGTGCTGGACGAGCGGACGCCGGGCACCGCCCGCGCCAAGGACTCGCACCACCTGCTGGCCCACGCCGACGTCGCGATGTACCAGGCCAAGGCCGACAAGGACCTGCGGCAGGCACCCGCCGTCGTCCTGACCGGCTCGGCCCGGCGCCGGGCGGCCGCCATGATCCGGCTGCGCGAGGAGATCAGCGCGCCCGACCTGGGCCAGTTCCACGTGCTGTACCAGCCCGTCGTCGACCTGCGCACCGGCCAGGTGCGCGGCGTCGAGGCGCTGCTGCGCTGGCGCCACCCGGACCTCGGCGAGGTCAGCCCGGCGCAGTTCGTGCCGATGGCCGAGCAGGTCGGGTCGATGCCGAGGCTGGGCGAGCACGTGCTCGAGCAGACCGCGGCCCAGCTGGCCCGGTGGGCCGAGCTGGCACCCGACGTCCGGCTCGCGGCCGGCGTGAACCTCTCGCCCCGCGAGCTCGGCGACCCGGCGCTGGCCGACCGGGTGCTCGAGACCTGGGCGCGGCACGGGCTGGTGACCGACCAGCTGGTGCTCGAGATCACCGAGGGCGCCCTGATGGAGGACCTCGAGCTGGCCGCCGCCTTCGTCACCACCCTGCGCGGCCACGGCGTCTCGGTGGCGATCGACGACTACGGCACCGGCTACTCCTCGCTGCGCTACCTGCGGCGGTTCGACGCCGACGTCCTGAAGATCGACCGCGAGTTCGTCGGCTCGCTCGTCGCCGACGGGCGCACCGAGGCGCTCGTGCGCTCGGTCGTCGAGCTCGCGGCCGCGCTCGACCTGCAGACCATCGCCGAGGGCATCGAGACCGTCGAGCAGCTGCGCGCGTGCCAGGCGCTGGGCTGCGAGCTGGCGCAGGGCTACCTGTTCAGCCGGCCGGTGCCCGCCGACGAGATCACCGCGCTGCTGCTGCAGGGCACGGGGTTCGACCTCGAGCGACCGGGCGAGCTCGTCCCGGTGGCGGTGCCGTAGGTTCGGGCGCATGCCCGCCGCGCCCGTCGCCCACGTCGTCCGGTCCGGCTTCGTCGAGTCCGTGCACCACGGCTCGGTCGTCGTGCTCGACCCGGACGGCGAGGTCGTGCTCGCGGTCGGCGAGCCGCGCGAGCCGATGTTCGCCCGCTCGTCCAACAAGCTCGCGCAGGCCGCGGCGATGCTGCACGCCGGGCTCGACCTGGACGGCGAGCTGCTGGCCCTCGCGTCGGCGTCGCACTCGGGCGAGCCCTTCCACCTCGAGGGCGCGCGGCGGGTGCTCGCGGGCGCCGGGCTGGACGAGCAGGCGCTGCAGAACACCCCCGACCTGCCCTACGACGAGCGGGAGCGCACGGCGTGGCTCGCGGCCGGGCGGGGGCCGACGTCGTTGGCGCAGAACTGCTCCGGCAAGCACGCGGCGATGCTGGCCACCTGCGTGGCGGCCGGCTGGGACCTCGCGACGTACCGCGACCCCGAGCACCCGCTGCAGGTGGCGATCGCGCACGAGCTCGGCGCGCTGGCGGGCGAGCCGGTGGGCGCCACCGGGGTCGACGGCTGCGGCGCGCCGGTGATGGCGGTCTCGCTGGTGGGGCTGGCCCGCTCGTTCTCGCGGCTCGCGACCGCTGCGGCCGGCACGCCCGAGGCCCGGGTGGCCGACGCCGTGCGGGCGCACCCCGAGTGGCTGGGTGGCACGCGGCGCGACGTCACGCAGCTGCTGCGCGCGGTGCCCGGCCTCATCGCCAAGGACGGCGCCGAGGCGGTCTACGCGGCCGCGCTGCCGTCCGGGCACGCCGCGGCGGTGAAGATCGCGGACGGCGGGCAGCGGGCGCGTCCGGTGGTCATGGCCGAGGCGCTGGTGGCCGCGGGCGTCGACCGCTCGCTGCTGGGGTTCCTCTCCGACGTCCCGGTGCTCGGGCACGGCGAGCGCGTGGGGTCCGTGCAGGCCCTGCCGCTGGCATAGGAACGGCACGCGGTGCGGGCCGTCGTCCAGCGGGTGTCGCGGGCGCGGGTGGTCGTCGACGGCGAGGTCGTGGGAGCGGTCGACCGGCCCGGGCTGCTGGTGCTGGTCGGCGTGACCCACACCGACGGGCCGGACGACGTCGCGACCCTGGCCCGCAAGGTCGCCGAGCTGCGGCTGCTGGACGGCGAGCGCTCGGTGCTCGACGAGGGCGCGCCCGTGCTGGTGGTCAGCCAGTTCACGCTCTACGCCGACACCCGCAAGGGACGGCGCCCCTCGTGGTCGGCCGCGGCGCCGCGGCCGGTGGCCGAGCCGCTGGTCGAGGCGGTGGTGGCCACGCTGCGCGAGCGCGGGCTCGAGGTGGCCACCGGCGTCTTCGGCGCCGACATGGCCGTCGAGCTGGTCAACGACGGCCCCGTCACCCTCGTCCTCGACACCTAGCCCTTTCCCTCACCGGCTCTGGTGAGGGAAAGGTCAGGGGCCGACGACGCGGTCGCGGCCGGCGCGCTTGGCGGCGTAGAGGCGCCGGTCGGCGTCCGAGAGCAGCTCGTTGAAGGTCTGCGCCCCGGCGAAGGCCGACGCCACGCCGATGCTCACCGTCACCGGCAGCTCGCCCACGAGCTCGGCCCACGGCTGCTCGCGCACCTGCCGGCGCAGCGCCTCGCACCGCTCGACCGCCGTCTCGCTGTCGACACCCGGCAGCACGAGCACGAACTCCTCGCCGCCCAGCCGGGCCGCGAAGCCCTCGTCGGCGGCGCTCGCCTGCAGCAGCGGCGCCAGCCGGCGCAGCACCTCGTCGCCGGTGTCGTGCGAGAGCTGGTCGTTGACGGCCTTGAAGTAGTCCAGGTCGAGGATCGCCACGGCCAGGGACGTCGCGTCCACCCGCGAGCGCCCGATCAGCGCGGGCACGCGGTCGTCGACGTACCGGCGGTTGTAGAGCCCGGTGAGCGGGTCGCGCAGCGACATCTCGCGGAACCGCTTGCTGCTGCGCACGGCCTCCTCGGTCTCGAACACCGCGGCCAGGATGCGGGCCCGCGCGTCGCGCTCGCTGCTGAAGATCGCCTCGCTCGCGGCGTGGAACTCGCGGTGCTGCTCGTAGGCCGCGCGGAAGTCGCCGACGGCCGCGAAGACCGCCGCCTGCTCCTCCATCACCCGCACGCGCACCTCCTCGAGGTCGCGCTCCTCGCACAGCTGGGCCGAGCGCTCGAGGCTGACCTGGGCCCGGTCGTGCGCGCCGATCATCCGCTGGCACTCGGCGACGGTGAGCAGCAGCTCGGCCAGGTCGTCGGCCTCGTTGAGCAGCGCCTCGCCGCCGGGGGAGAACACCGGGTCGAGCGTCCGCTCGGCCGCCTCGTACTGGCCCATCATCATCTGCGCCCGCGACACGGTGTCCAGGAACGACGCCTCGAGCGGCAGGTCGTGGTGCTCGGCCGTGCGCTGCATCTCGGCCGCCACCTCCATCGAGCGCTCGGGCTCGCCGGCCCAGTACTCGACGTACGCGAGGTTGTTCAGGGCCGCGATCCGCAGGTCGGTGTCGTCGGTGCGGTCGGCGATGCCGAGGACGACGGCGAAGCGGTCGCGCGCGGCGTCGAAGGACTTGGTGCGCCCGTAGGCCAGCGCCAGGCCCATGACGTGGTCGGCGACCAGCCGGGGCCGCGCGTCCGGGCCGAGCAGCTCGACCGCGCGCACGGCGTGCTCGAGGGCCGACGACATGTCGCCGATGCGCTGGTAGAAGGCCGAGAGCAGCCGCTCGCTGCGGGCCAGCAGGTGCCGGTGCTCGTGCTCGCGGGCCCACTCGTTGACCTGCCGGGCGATGGTGCCGGCGCCGGCCGTGTCGCCTTGGCGGCCGATGACGTCGGCGTGCACGAGCCGGGCGCGGTGCACCAGGTCGTGCAGGCCGAGGACGTCCGCCCGCGCGGCGAGCTCGAGGGAGGGCCCCGCAGCGGCGCGCGGGTCGTCGTACGGCACGAGCTCGAGGTCGTCCAGGGCGGCGGACAGATCACGGCGCGCGAGGTCGACCTGGGTCCCCGACCCGTCGTCCCCCGCGCTCTTCATGTGCCGAGTATCGGCAGATCAGGCACCGCAGGAGAGCCTTTCGCCCACACCGACCTGAGAGGATCACCCTCGCAGGTCAAGACATCGCACGACATGACCGAATGAGGACGTATGGCCGCCGCACCCGCCCGCCCCCTCCGTCGCGGCGCCGCCGCCGCAGCCGCCGTGGCCGGTGCCGCGCTCCTCGTCCCGCTGGTCGCGGCGCCCTCGCAGGCCACGACCCGGGCCGCCGCCCGGACGTCGTCCGGCATGCCCGCGGTCGCCGTGAAGGCTGCCTACGCGAAGACCACGGCCGACCGGGAGATGGCCGACAAGCTCGACTACCGCAGCCGCAGCGCGCTCATGGGCTCGCAGTTCGGCGGCACCGTCATCGACGTGACGTCAAGGACGGTCACCTGGTCGAGCTACGGCACCCGACTCCTGCGGCCGGCCTCGACCACCAAGCTCGTCACCGCGACCAACGCACTGTCCGTGTTCGGCCCGGCGCAGCGGTTCACGACCTCGGTGCGCCGCGGCTCGGCGTGGAACAGCGTCGGCCTGGTCGGCAGCGGCGACCCCAGCCTGTCGAGCGCCGACCTGGCGAAGCTCGCCGACGCGGCGGCGAAGGCGGTCAAGGCCCACGGCGTGCGCACCGTGCGCGTGTGGGTGGACGACGACATCTACCCGGCGCCGTCGCTGGCCACCGGCTGGCCGTCGAGCTACGTGCCCACCGAGGTCGCGCCGGTGCGGGCGCTCGTCGTGAACGAGCACCACGTCATGGACACCTCGGTCGACGCCGGCAAGGTGTTCGCATCGCTGCTCGCCAACCGCGGCCTGAAGGTCAGCTCGGTGAGCCGCGCGCACGCGCCGTCCGGCTCGCCCGTGCTCGGCACCGTGCAGGGCGACCGGCTCGACGACATCCTGACCCGGATGCTGCTGCGCAGCGACAACGACCACGCCGAGGCGCTGCACCGCATGAACGCGCGGGCCAAGGGCTGGTCGACCAGCTGGACCGGCGCCCGCGCGGCGCAGAAGACCCTGATCGCCCGCGAGGGCGTCTCGCTGGGCACGGGGGCGCTGTACGACGGCAGCGGGCTCTCGCGCAGCGACAAGCTCTCGGCCGTGACCCTGGCCCGGGTGGTGACCCACCTCTTCGACACCTCGGGCACCGACTTCGCGATCATGCGCCACGGCGCGCTGCCCGTCGCCGGCCGCACCGGCACGCTCGCCGCGTCGACCGGCCGCTACACGACCTCGCCGAGCAAGTGCGCCGCCGGCCTGGTCACCGCCAAGACCGGCACGCTGGACGACGCCGTCGCGCTCGCGGGGTACACGCGGGCCGCCGACGGCCGGCTCAAGGCGTTCGCGTTCCTCGTCGGCGGCAAGGGCGACTCGCTGACGCTCAAGCGCCGCGTCGACAACCTCGCCGCGACGGTCAACGGCTGCTACTGACCCGACCGGCTCGCCCCGGCGAGCGGCCCGGACGTCGGCGCGACCGCCTCCCAGCGCACGCCGACCTCGCCCAACCGCCACCGGGACGGCCCGTCGAGCACCGGCCAGCCGGCCTTCCGGACCTGCTGCACCGCGCTCAGGAACCGTTGCCGCACCCCGAAACCAGACATCGGGGCGGCCCGCGCCCAGGCGTCGTCCAGCGCCGCGAGGAACGCGTGCACCGGCTCGCCCGGCACGTTGCGGTGGATCAGCGCCTTCGGCAGCCGCTCGGCGACGTCCGACGGCAGCTCGAGACCCCGCAGCCGCCACGACAGCGTCAGCGACACCGGCCCGTCCTCGCGCGTGACGGCCACCCACGCCGCGCGTCGGCCGATCTCGTCGCAGGTGCCGTCGACCAGCACGCCGCCGTCCGCGAGCCGTGACCGGACGACGTCCCAGGCCGGCCCGACCTCCGGCTCGTCGTACTGGCGCAGCACGTTGAAGGCCCGCACCACCACCGGGCGGCGCCCGCGGTCGAGCGGCACCTCGAAGCCGCCGAGGGCGAACCGCAGCCCCGGTGCCTCCAGCGGTCGGGCCGCGGCCACCCGGGCCGGGTCGATCTCGAGGCCCACCACCTCGACGTCCGGGCGCACCCGGCGCAGCCGCGCGTGCAGCTCGACGGCGGTCACGGGGGTCGCGCCGTACCCGAGGTCGACGACGACCGGGTCGATCGCGCCGCGCCAGCGCGGGGCGAGCGGTCCGGCGATCCAGCGGTCGACGCGGCGCAGCCGGTTGGGGTTGGTCGTGCCGCGGGTGATCGTGCCGACCGGTCGCTGGGGACGCACGCGTCGAGGGTGACATGCTCGGGCTGTGCGTCGCGCTCCCCGGGTGGTCCTCGTGGCCGTCGCGGCGCTGGCCGCCGCGGCGGCGCTGCTCGGACCTCGCGTCGAGGCCCTGCACGACGACCGCGACGCCAGCGACCTCGAGCCCGGCCTGCTGCAGGTCGCCCCCGACCTGCGCGGCGCTGTGTCGCTCGGCAACGGCGTCTACGTGCAGCTCAGCACCGGCGGGCTGGTGATCAGCCGGCAGGCGGCGGTGGTGTTCCGCGGCGTCGACCACGGCTCGCCCTTCACGGCCGGCACCGGCTCGCTGCGGTGGCGGCAGGCCGACGGCGGGGCGGTCAGCCCGGGCTCGGACGACGCGTGGGCGGCCCACGACGGCCCGCGCTGGCAGGTGCACGAGGACGTCGAGCACTCGCTGGGGAACCTGTCCGTCACCGGCCGGGTGCTCGACGGCCGGTCTGTGACGTACACCGGCCGGGTGTTCCGCGACGCCCCGGACGGCGACCTGTCGCTGCCGTTCGAGCTGACCATCACCCGTCGGGCTCTCGACTCGAGGGTGCTGCTCGACGTCCGGGTGCCCGGGGCCGACGCGGTCGCCCTGCACGAGTACCGGCGTCCGGGCTACACGTTCCGCGGGGCCGGCGCGCAGCGCGACGAGCTGCTGCTCAGCGACGGCCGCTACCCCGTGGTCACCCGCTCGACCGACGTCGGCGGCGACGACGGCTCGAGCCTGGCGCCGGTGCCGGCGCTGTTCTCCAGCGCGGGGTCCGGCTGGGCGCTCGACACCCGTGCCTACTCCGTCGTCGACCTGCGGCACGGCGGGCGCGTCGACGCCACCGTCTGGCAGAACCGCCTGCAGGCCCGGCTCTACGACGGCACCCCCGAGCAGATGATCAGCCAGCACACGACGGACGCCGCGCAGGTGCACCCGCTGCCGGTCTGGGCGACCGCGGGGGCCGTGGTCTCGGTGCGCGGGTCGACCGACCGCGTGCAGGACGCCGCCGTGCGCCTGCTCGACGGCGGCGCGGCCCTAGCCGCCGTGCTGGTGCGCGACGGCGGCGACCGCCGCACCTACCCGGGCTGGGCCCGCCTGGTCGACCGGCTGGCGGCCAAGGACGTACGGGTGCTCACCAGCGTCGCCCCGGGGTTCGCGCTGCGGGCGCGGCCGTCCGGCCCGGACGACGAGCCCGCCCTGCTCACGGTCGCGCGCAACCGCAGCTACCTGGTCGAGGACGCCGAGGGCGACCCGCTGCCGGTGCGGCTGCCCGACCCGGACGTCGGGTCCGTCCCCGGCGTCCTGCTCGACCTCACCAACGCCGACGCCGTCGCCTGGTACACCCAGATGCTGGCCGACCGGATGCGGCACGAGCGGGTCTCGGGCTGGTCGGTGCTCGGCGGGGCCGGCCTGCCGACGTCCGCGCGGCTGCGCTCGGGCGACGCCGCGACCGAGCACAACGCCTGGCCCCGGCGCTGGGCGGCCGTCACCCGTCGCGCGTGCGAGCTCGCCGGCCGCCCCGACTGCCTGCTGCTGCAGGACACCGCCGACGAGCGCACCCCGGCCAGCGCCGGCGCCTTCGGCCTGGGCCGCACCGCCACCGACTGGTCCGCGCGCGGGCTCGGCGGCGTCCTCGCGGCCACCGTCAACGCCGGGCTCTCGGGCCTGGCCACCACCTACTCCGGCGTCGGCGGCACCACGACCCTGCGCTCGTGGACCGGCCGCGCGCGAGAGCGGGACGACGAGCTGCTGGCCCGGTGGGCCGAGCTCGAGGCGTTCGGCTCCCTGCTCGTCACCGAGGACGGCGACCACCCCGAGGGCACGCCCCAGGTGTGGGACTCGCCGGCGCGGCTGGCGGCGTTCGCCCGCAGCAGCCGGGTGTTCGCGGCGCTCGCCGACTACCGCCGCACCGTGCTGCGCCAGGCCCAGGACGACGGGCTGCCGGTGGTGCGGCCGCTGTGGCTGTCCGAGCCCGGGCTGACCCAGTCCTCGACCGGCGCCGAGTTCCAGTTCGGCGACTCCCTGCTCGTCGTCCCGGTGGTGCGGGCGGGGGAGCGGCAGGTCGACGTCGCGCTGCCGCCCGGCCGCTGGGTCGAGCTCTTCACCGGGGTGCAGCACGACGTCGGCGACCCTCGACCGGTCGCAGCCGCCAGCGCCGCCACGGCGACCGACGTCGCCACGCCGCGGCAGATCACGGTCGACGCGCCGGTGGGCCGGCCGGTGGTGCTGTTCCGCGCCCAGGACCGCGACGCCGTGCAGGTGCGCGACGCGCTGGTGACGGCCGGGCTCGTGCCCGCGGCGCCGTCGTCCGGCGGCAGGAACAGCTGACCCTCCCGTGGGGTTGCTGCAGGCGTGACCTCCGACCGCCGTCCGCACCGCGTCGCCATGCTCGCCGTGCACACGTCCCCGCTGGCCCAGCCGGGCACCGGCGACGCCGGGGGGCTGAACGTCTACGTGGTCGAGACGGCGCGACGGCTGGCCGAGCGCGGCACCGAGGTCGAGGTCTTCACCCGTGCCACGAGCAGCAGCCTGCCGCCGGTGGTCGAGCTCGCGCCCGGCGTGCAGGTGCGGCACGTGACGGCCGGCCCGTTCGAGGGGCTCGGCAAGGACGACCTGCCCGGGCAGCTGTGCGCGTTCGCCTCCGGCGTCATGCGCACCGAGGCCGCGCGCCCGGTCGGCTACTACGACCTGATCCACTCGCACTACTGGCTCAGCGGCCAGGTCGGCTGGCTGGCCGCCGACCGCTGGCAGGTGCCGCTGGTGCACACCATGCACACGATGGCGCGGGTCAAGAACCTCTCGCTGGCGGACGGCGACAGCCCCGAGCCCGCCGGGCGCGAGATCGGCGAGCAGCAGGTGGTCGAGGCTGCCGACCGGCTCGTCGCCAACACCCACGACGAGGCCGACCAGCTCGTCGCGCTCTACGGCGCCGACCCCGCGCGGATCAGCGTCGTGCCGCCGGGCGTCGACCTCGCCCGCTTCGGGCCGGACGACGGCGGCGGGCCCGCGGGGGCCGGGCGCGCCGACGCCCGCGCCGCGCT
>NZ_BAAGXY010000088.1:0-24048 GCF_054779595.1 Angustibacter peucedani | reverse complement strand
CGGCACCCTGCTCTGCGGGCGCCACCACCGCCACGTCCACGCCACCGGCATGACCGCCCGACTCGTCGACGGCCACATCGTCTGGTCCACCGACCCACCCGACCGACCACCACACCCAGCCCCACCACCGGGCAGCACCACCCGAGCCACCGCAGCGGTCGACGACCTCGTCCGACAGTTCCTCGCGCGGCTGAGGTGCTGATCCGCGCTCAACCGTCCCCGGGGCTGACGAGGGTCTCCTTGACCTTGGCGATCGCGAAGCCCCAGGCGTCGGACACGTGCGTCCTCGGCGGCAGCGAGATCTCCTCGGGGTTGGTGACGGCGTCGAGCAGCGCCGGACCGGGGTGGGACAGCACGTCGCGGACGGCGGCGTCGACGTCCGCCGGGTCCTCGACCCGCACGGCGTGCAACCCCAGCGCGCGGGCGACGGCCGCGAAGTCGGGGTTGGCGAGCTGCGTGCCGAACTCCGGCAGGCCGCCCTGCTCCTGCTCGAGCTTGACCATGCCGAGCCGGCCGTTGTCGAAGACGACGAGCTTGACCGGCAGCTCGTAGGAGACCGCGGTGATGAGGTCGCCGAGCAGCATCGACAGGCCGCCGTCGCCGCAGAACGCCACGACCTGCCGTGCCCGGTCGAGCGCCTGCGCCCCCAGCGCCTGGGGCATCGCGTTGGCCATCGACCCGAGGTTGAACGAGCCGATCAGCCGACGTCCGGCACCGATCTCGACGAAGCGCGACAGCCACACCGTCGACATCCCGGTGTCGGCGGTGAGCACCGCGTCGGGCGCGGCGTGCCGGTGCACGGCGTCGGCGACGACCTCGGGCCGGATCCGGTCCTCGGTGTTGTCGAAGCGCTCGCGGATCCGCCCGACCAGGCCGCGGTCGTGCTCGGGGTCGAGCAGCGCCCGCTGCCGCCCCTGCCAGGCGGTGTACGCCTCGCGCGCGGAGTCCAGGTGCGAGCGGTCATCCTTCTGCCGCAGCATCGGCAGCAGCGCGTCGAGGGTGGCGCCCACGTCGCCGACGACACCGTGGTCGACCGGGGTGCGACGTCCGAGGTGCGCCCCGCGGGCGTCGACCTGGACGACGGTCTTCCCCTGCGGGTACCACTCGCGGTACGGGAAGTCGGTGCCCAGCATCAGCAGCACGTCCCCGCCGTCGAACGCCTTCTGCGCCGCGGGGTTCCCGATCAGCCCGCTCTGCCCGACCTGGAAGGCGTTGTCGTGCTCGAGCCCGTCCTTGGCCTTCAGCGTCAGCACCATCGGCGCGGCCAGCCGGTCGGCCACGGCCAGCACCTGCGAGCGCGCCGCACGTGCCCCGACCCCGGCCAGCAACGTCACCGTCGACGCGCCGTCGAGCACCTCGGCCACGCGCTGCAGCGTCGCGTCGTCCGGCCGGGCCGGAGGGTGCGCGGCCACGAACCGCGGCGGCACCGTGCCCTTCGGCACGTCCAGCCCGCCCACGTCGCCGGGCAGCGTCAGCACCGCGACGCCCGGTGCGTCGAACGCCGCCTGCACCGCCTGCTCCAGCAGGGACGACGCCTGCTCGGCCGACGTCATCGTGCGGGCGAACACCGCGACGTCCTTGAACAGCAGGTCGTTGTCGACCTCCTGGAAGTAGTCCGACCCCAGCTCGGCGAGCGGCACCTGCCCGCAGATCGCCAGCACCGGCGCGTGCGACTTCTTGGCGTCGTACAAGCCGTTCAGCAGGTGCACCGAGCCCGGCCCGACCGTGCCCATGCAGACGCCCAGCGTGCCGGCGACCTGCGCCTGCGCTCCGGCCGCGAACGCCCCGACCTCCTCGTGCCGCACCCCGATCCACTGCACGTCGTCGTGCCTGCGGATCGCGTCGGTCACCGGGTTGAGCGCATCACCCACGACGCCCCAGACGGTGCGAACCCCCTGGCGGGCCAGGGCTTCCACGATCAGGTCGGCGACGGTCGTCATGCGCTCGCTCCTTCGGGACGTCGGGAGGCCGGGTGGGGGGTGCGGCGGGCGAACGAGTCCGGCGACGCCGCGGCCCAGTCGGCCGCCCAGCCCGGCCGCGGCTCGTGCAGCAGCTCGCCCGGCTCCAGCCAGTCGAACAGCTCGGCGTAGCTGCGGGTGGTGGTGTGGTCGACCCGGCGCAGCAGCAGCCCCGGGTGCAGCTCGTCGGGCGACCTCAGCCCCATGGACGCCACCATCTCCATCGCCTGGCGCACCGTGGCCTCCTGGTAGCGCTGCACGCGCACGGCCTTGTCGGGGACGACGAGCGCCCGCGCGCGCTTCGGGTCCTGGGTCGTGACGCCGACCGGGCAGGTGTTGGTGTGGCAGCGCTGGGCCTGGATGCAGCCGACCGCCATCATCATCGCCCGCGCCGCGTTGGTGTAGTCGGCACCCTGCACCAGCCGCTTCACGACGTCGGTGCCGGTGGCGACCTTGCCGCTCGCGCCGATCCGCACGCGGTCGCGCAACCCGGTGCCCACCAAGGCGTTGTGCAGCATGATCAGGCCTTCAGTCAGCGGCGTGCCGACGTGGTCCTCGTACTCCAGCGGAGCGGCTCCGGTGCCGCCCTCGGAGCCGTCGACGACGACGAAGTCCGGCGTGACGCCCTCGTCGACCATGGCCTTGCAGATGGCCAGCAGCTCGTGCCGCTGCCCCACGCACAGCTTGAAGCCCGTGGGCTTGCCACCGGCCAGCTCGCGCATGCGGGCGACGAACTGCACCAGCTCGCGCGGCGTGCTGAAGACGCGGTGGTACGGCGGGCTCACGCACTTCTCGCCCTGCGGCACCCCACGCGCCTGCGCGATCTCGGCGCTCACCTTGCTGGCGGGCAGGACCCCGCCGATCCCGGGCTTCGCGCCCTGGCTCAGCTTGAGCGACACCAGCTTCACCGAGGGGTGAGCGGCCTTGTCGCGGAACAGGTCCGGGTCGAAGTCGCCGTCCTTCGTGCGCGCGCCGAAGTAGCCGCTGCCCAGCTCCCACACCAGGTCGCCGCCGTGCCGCAGGTGGTACTCGGTCAGGCCGCCCTCGCCGGTGTCGTGGGCGAAGGCGCCCGCCGCCGCGCCCTGGTTGAGGGCCAGCAGCGCGTTGGCCGACAACGCCCCGAAGCTCATCGCCGAGACGTTCAGCAGCGCCATGTCGTACGGCTGGGTGCAGTCCGGGCCGCCGATGCGCACGCGCGGCGGGTCCTGCGGGGGGTCGAGGGGCGCCGTCGAGTGCAGCAGGAACTCGTAGCCGACCTCGCCGACGTCCCGCTCGGTGCCGAACGCCTGCTCGCCGTGGATGCCCTTCGCGCGCTCGTAGATCACCGAGCGGACGTCGCGGTCGTACGGCCGGCCGTCGTAGTTGCGCTCGACGAAGTACTGCTGGATCTCGGGACGCAGGTCCTCGAGCAGGAAGCGCAGGTGCCCGAGCACCGGGTAGTTGCGCAGGATCGAGTGCCGCCGCTGCAGCAGGTCGTGCACCGCCAGCGCGGTCAGCGCGACCAGGACGACGGCCAGCACCCACCAGCCCGGGGCGGTCAGCGCGGCCGCGACGACGGCGAGGACGGCCGCGACCGCGAGGGCGGCGACGGCGAGGAAGCGAGCCATGCCGGGCACGCTAGGTGCACCCGCAGCACCCCGCAGGTCGAAGAGGGGTCGCGCTCAGCCACCGCTCAGCCCGATCTGCTTGTAGCGTTTCGACCCGATGGCACACGGTATGGGCGTGTCGGCCGCAGCAGAGCAGGTCCCGGGCGAGTCGACCTCGGCACAGCGCACCCGGGTCGCGTTCCAGCGCGTCGTCGCGGCCGTCGTCCTGCTCGAGCTGGTGGCCGTGTCGTCGGCCCTCCTGGTCCTCTCCGGTCGTGGCGGGTCGTCGTCCGGGCGGTTGCTCGCCGTGGCGCTGCTGGCCTTCTGCGCGGTCGGCGCCGTGGCGGTCGCAGGCATGCACCGCGGCCGGCAGCGGGCCTTGGCCGAGATGGCCCAGGACCGCTGGCGCCTGTCGGTGCACGACGAGCTGCCCGGCCGGCTGCTCTGGGAGACCACCGCCGACGGCCTGGTGACGCACGTCGGTCCGGGCTCGGCGCAGCTGCTCGGGTACTGCCCCGGGGAGCTCGTCGGGCGCAGCATGGCCGTGGTGCTGACCGAGACCGACCTGCCGCGCGCCTCCGACCTGATGCGACGCTCGCTCGCCGACGGCACGGGCTGGACCGACGTCCCCTTCCGCTACACCACCAAGTCCGGCGACGAGATCGAGCTCTCGACCTCGGCGCTGCTCCACCTCGGTGCCGACGGGAGCCCGGTCGGGTTCAGCGGGATCCTGCACGCGGTGGACGACCTCTCGGGGCGGCACGAGGTGCGCGCGGTGCGCGACCAGGTGCGCTCGATCGTGGAGGACGAGGCGTTGACGATCGTGTTCCAGCCGATCGCGAGCGCGGCCACCGGCGTCGTGCTCGGGGCCGAGGCGTTGTCGCGCTTCGCCGCCGAGCCCACCATGACGCCGGACCGGTGGTTCGCCGCGGCGGCCGACATCGGTCTCGGCACCGACCTCGAGCTGGTGGCGGTGCGGGCGGCGCTGCACGCCGCGCGCGACCTGCCCCCGGGTCTCTACGTGTCGGTGAACGTCTCGCCGTCGACGCTCGTCGACGACCGGCTGCTCGAGGTGCTCGCGGCGTCCCGCTGGCCGTTGGCCCGGCTCGTCGTCGAGATCACCGAGCACGTGTCGGTGAGCGACTACGGCCGGCTCGCCACGGCCATCGAGGCCCTGCGGTCGCGCGGGGTGCGGCTCGCGGTCGACGACGCGGGCGCCGGCTACGCCTCGTTCCGGCACATCCTCCACCTGCGTCCCGACCACATCAAGCTCGACCGCACGCTCGTCGACGGCATCCACGACAACCCCGCCAAGCGGGCCCTGGCCGGTTCCGTGGTCGCGTTCGGCCAGGAGGTCGGCGCCACGGTGGTCGCCGAGGGCATCGAGACGGCCGACGAGCTGCGCGCCAGCCGGGCCCTGGGGATCCAAGCGGCCCAGGGCTACTTCATCGGCCGCCCGGCCCCGGCCGGCCGGACGTGGGGCCCGACCCCGGACGCCGGCCGGCTGGCCATCGCCTAGGACCGGCTTCGCGGGTTCCGCGGGTTGCGCGGGTCAGGGTGCGAGCGCGCGCGCCGCCTCCGCGACCCAGTCCTCGCCGCCCCGCGTCTCGACGACGCACCGCGCGAACAGCCACTGCCGCAGGCGCTCTCGGTCGAGGCCGCAGAGGTCGGCCAGCCGGTCGGCGAAGCCGCCGGGGTCGCGCGTCATGCGCTCGGGGTCGTTGAGCAGGTGCTGCAACGGGTCGTAGGCCGGGTCGCCGACCCAGGGCTTCGGGTCGACCACCAACCAGGGCTCGCGCTGCGCGCGCAGCACGTTGTGCGCGTGCAGGTCCGTGGCCAGCAGCACCGACGGCCCCGGCTCGAGCGGCAACGACCGGAACAGCTCCAGCCCCGCGCGCACGAGCCCCGGGTCGAGCGGCCGGCCACCGGGCGGCGGCGGCTCGTCGGCCCACCGAGCGCACATCTGCGCCAGCGGTCGGAACGGGTGACCCGCGGGTGGCTCGACCCACAACCGTTGCAGCAGAACGGCGATGACCTCGTCCTGCTCCGGCGCGGGTCTCAGGGCGAGCTCGTCACCGGGGCGGCAGCGCTCGAGCAGCAGCGCCGAGGTCTGCTCGTCGGCCCAGCTGTCGCGCAGCAGCACGGTGCCGCGGCCGGCCCACGCGTGCAGGCCCTCGGCCTCGTGGTCGGCCTCCCAGTGCCGCCAACCGACCTTCAGCACCAGGTCGTCCCCGCGCTCGTCGCGCGCCAGAGCCACCCACGACGCCGTGCCGCCCTCGAACCGCGGCCCGAGCTCGAGGCGCCAGCGCTGCGCCAGCCCGGTGACGACGTCCGGCAGCGCCTCGAACCACTCCGGCGAGGCCGGGCTCATCCGGTGAGGGCCGTGAGGAACACCGACTCGAGGTCCTCGGGGCTGCGGGCCGTGTACGCGCGGCCGTCGGTGGCCGCGGCGATCTGCCGCATCGCCCGGGCGTCGGCCGCGCGCCCGAGCGCGATGGTCAGCACCCGCACCGGACGTCGCGGGTCGGCGCCCGAGCGCAGCCGACCCGTGAGGGTGCCGAGCGAGATGCTGCCGGGGTCGTCGTTGCGGCCGTCGCTCACCACCAGGGACGACGTCGGTACCGGGCCGCCACCCAGACTGCACGGCACGGACGGCGGCCAGCGTGCTGTCGTACAGCCCGGTGTCGCCCTTGGCCTGCAGCCGTTCGACCGCGTCGCGCAGCGCGTCCCGGGCGGTGGACGACCCCACCGTGCGCGACAGCCTCCCCAGCGGGACGACGGCCTCCCAGTCCCGCGTGCCGGCCGGGCTGCGCGAGAAGGTCCACAGGCCCACGGAGGTGCGGTCCGAGAACAGCGGCAGGGACTCCGAGATCGCCTGCTGCGCGAGCTGCAGCCGGGTCTCGCCGACGGCCGGCACCTTCTCGTCCATCGAGCCGGACACGTCGAGCAGCACGAGCACCGCGCCCTGCCGGTCGAGCGCCGTCCAGGTCTGCAGGGCGCGGGCCACCGTCGACCGCTCGGGCGCCGGCGGCGTGTACGCGGGCTCGGCCGCGATGGCGCCCTGCGCCACCGTGGCGCTCGACTCCAGGCGCGGGCTGCGCCAGCCCGCCGCCGCCAGCGCTGCGCTCGCCGCCGGTCGGGCCAGGAACGTCGCGAACCTGTCGACCGCCTGCCGCTGGGCGTCGGTGACCGACGGGACGTCGAGGGTGAGCAGCGGCACCTCGGCCGTGATGGTGCCGCCGCGCGGGTAGAGCGCCACCAGCGGGATCTGCGGGTCGTCGGCGTTGAACCGCAGCACCTGCTGCTCGGTCCAGGGGAACAGGGGGGTGGCGCGCAGCGCGTCGGCGCTCGTCAACCCCCTGTTGCGCAACGGCTTCAAGGCCTTGCTCGGGTCGACCGCGAGCGCCCGCAGCCCGCTCTGCACCGTCAGCATCGAGCGCCGGATGTCGTCGACGCCCGCCGCCTGGCTGCTCGCCCGGTCGTAGAGCGCGAGCGTCGCCCCCAGGCCCGCGGTCGTGGTGAGGGCGTCGCTCCAGGCCACGGTCACCGGGCCCCACTCGGGGTGCCCGAAGCGCGACCAGCCCCGCCCGTCGCGGGCGAGCGCGGCCAGCTCGGTCCACGACGGCTGCCGCGCCGGCCAGCCGAGCGCGGTGGCCATCGGACGCGGCACGGCGAGCACCACCGGCGTCGAGGCGACCACCGGGTAGACGTGGGGCAGGACCGCGTCGAGCTCGGGCCGGCGGGCCTCGACCGTGGCCCAGGCCGCGGCGTCGGGCGCCCACACCTGCGGGGTGGTCGAGCTGCCGGGGTCGGCCAGCTGGGCGAGCAGGGCGTCGCCGAACCGCGACGGCGCGACGGCGTCGACCGACGTCCGGGTGCAGCGTCCGCCGACCATCGAGGCGGTGCCGGCGTCGAAGAGCGCGGCCTGCCGCCCGAGGACGTCGAGCAGCCCCGGGGAGGTGGCGATGCGCAGCGGCACCCGGTCGGCCGCGCAGCTGGGGGCGGCCTCGCCGCGGGTCAGGCCGAAGGCGGTGGTGCCGCCGGCCACCAGCAGGGCCACGACGAGCACCGCGGCGGGCCAGCGGCGACGGCGGCGGGCGCTGACGTGACGGCCCCCGCGGGTGCGCTCGCCCGCCTGCACGTGCCGCCCGGGGGCGTGCGGCTGACGACGTCCGCCGGTCACCGTGCGTGACCCGCGGACGTCGTGGTGGCCTGCCCCGACAGCGCCATGCTGGGCAGTGTGACCCAGCGTGCCCAGCCCGACAAGGTCGCTCACGCAGCGTGATCAGGCGGTGGCGCTGCCGCTCCCGTGCAGCCAGGCCGTCGCGGCGACGAAGAAGCCGAGCATCAGCTCCGCCATCGGCAGCAGCGTGTCGTAGCCGACCAGCCCGGTGAGCGGCGTCGCGGCCGCACCGACGAGGAAGGTCAGCCCGCCCTGCAGCGCCGACGCGGTGCCGCGCGCCCGGTCGCCGGCCTGCTGGGCGAGGGCCGTCGTCCCGGGGATCGACAGGCCCATGCCCGCGACCACCAGGCACAGCAGCACCCACGGCACGGCGAGCGGCGAGCCGACGTGCGGGCGGGTCAGCGCCACCACGAGCAACCCGGCGCTGGCGAGGGTCGCGACCGTCACGCCGACGGTGCGCAGCCGGGCCGGCCCGACCCGGCCGACGAGCAGCCGGAACCCCAGGCTCGTCACGGCCATCGCGGCCGCGTTCGTCGCGAACAGCACGGCGTACGTCGTCTGGCTGACGCCGTACGTCGTCTGCAGCACGAACGCCGAACCGCCGATGTAGACGAAGAACCCGGCCGTGGCCAGGCACTGCACGACCACGTGCCGCATGAACCCGCCGTCGCGGGCCAGGTCGGCCATGCGTGCCAGCGAGTGCGCCAGCCCGTGCCCCTGGCGGGCCGACGGCGGCAGCGACTCGGGGATCCACCGGGCGACCGCGACGGTCATCAGCACCCCGACCGCGGTGAGCAACCAGAAGACGCTGCGCCAGCTGCCCCACCCCAGCACCACGGCGCCGATCGCGGGCGCGACCACCGGGCCGAGGAAGGTGATGGCCGCGAGCGTTCCGTAGCGGGCCGCGGCGGCGGTGCCTTGCCAGTGGTCGCTGACGACCGCGCGTCCCACGGCCACGCCGCACCCGGCCACGACCCCCTGGGCGAGCCGGGCGCCGACGAGCGAGGGACCGGTCGGCGCCAGCGCGCAGGCGGCCGAGAGCGCCGTGAAGGCCACGGTCCCGCCGAGCAGGAAGGGCCGTCGTCCGCGCCCGTCGCTGAGCGGACCGAGCGCGAGCTGGCCGACGGCGACGCCGACGATGAAGGCGGTGAGCGTCAGCTGCGCGACCGAGGCCGTGGTCTCGAGCGAGCGCCGCAGCGCCGGCAGCCCCGCGACGTACATGTCGGTCGCGAGCGGCCCCACCCCGGTGACGAGCACGAGGGCGGCGGTGGCGGGCGGTCGGCCGGGTGCGGCGGGAGCGCTCTCGGCCATGCCTCCACCCTAGGCAGGGACCGGTGACACCCCAGCGCGGGCTCGGGCGAGCGCGTCGGGTGCGGCGCCCGCGTGCGCCAGCGCCGCGAGCACCGCACCGGCCACGGGCGGGACGTCGAGCACCCGCGGCCGCGCGCGCGGCAGGGTGTGCGCGAGGTCGTCGGTGATGCGGTCGAGCAGCAGCCGCGGTCCGTGCTGCAGCGTGCCTCCGGCCAGGACCACCGGGACGTCGACGTCCCGCAGCCCGAGCCGGTCGACGGCGGCCCGGACGAACAGCGCCACCTCGTCGGCGAGGCGGTGCACGACCGCGACCGCCGGCCCGTCGCCGTCCTCGGCCGCGGCGAACACCACCGGCGCGGCCGCGGTCAGCTCGTCGTGCCCCACCTGGCCCGCGGTCACCGCGATGGCGAGGTCCTCGACGCTGGCCCGCGCGAAGTGCTGCGCCAACCGTTCGCGCAGCACCGTCGGCCCGCCCCGGCCGTCGCCGGCCCGCACGGCCGCGCCGAGCCCGGACACCGCCACCGCCCAGCCCCCGCCCCAGTCACCCGTGACGTCGCCCAGCGCGAGGAAACGCGCCTCGCGGCCGTCGGGGGCGACGCCGAGCGCGTTGATGCCCGCACCGGACACCACCGCCACGCCCCAGCCGTCGACCGTCCCGGCGTGCAGCACGGCCACCGTGTCGTTGCCGACCAGCGGGGCGCGCACGATCTCGAGCCGCTGGACCGCCTGCAGCGCAGCGCGTTCGGACTCGTCGTGGTCGAGGTTGGCGATGTAGAAGGCGCCGGCCGAGAGCACCTCGGACGACGGCACGCCGGCCTGCTCGCGCGCCTGCCGTACCAGCGCGGCGACCCGCTCGACCATCGGCCCGATGCCCTCGACGTGCGACCGCGTGCCGGCGCCGCGCACGTGGGCCAGCACCGCGCCGGTGGTGTCGGCCAGCACGACGTCGGTCTTGCTGTTGCCGCCGTCGACGCCGACGACGAGGTCAGGCACCGCGGCCGCCGGCGAACGCGGGCAGGTGCTCGACGTTGGCGGCCAGCAGGTCGTCGAGCAGCGCCACCGCGAGGTCCCACTGGCGCACCAGGGGGTGGGCGAGCAGCGCCCGCAGCGCGACGTCGCGCCGCCCGGTGCGCGCGGCCTCCACCGCGAGCACCTCGTACGCCGTGACCGCCTGCACGAGCCCCAGCATCTCGGGGGGCAGCGGGGCCACCGGCAGCGGGTGCGCGCCCCGCCGGTCGACGAGGGCCGGTACCTCCACCACGGCGTCGTCGGGCAGCCCGGCGACCGTGCCGTCGTTGCGGACGTCGACGTAGTGGTGGCCGCCGTCACCGGTGAGCAGGCTCGTCACGAGGGCGGCAGCGGCCTCGGAGTAGTAGGCGCCGCCGCGCTGCTCGAGCAGCGCGGGCTTGTGGTCGAGCGCCGGGTCCGCGTACATCGTCAGCAGCTCGCGCTCGATGTCGGCGACGCGGCTCGCCCGGTGCTCGCCGTGCCGCTGCTCCTCGAGCTCGTGGTCGGTGCAGTAGAAGTAGTGCAGGTAGTACGACGGCACGGCGCCGAGCACCTGCAGCACCTCGGCGGGCACCCCGATCTCGTCGGCCAGCGCGTCGGCGTCCGGGCCGTGCAGCAGCTCGGGCAGGCGGTCCACGCCGTCGACCTCGACGCTGCGGATCCACGACAGGTGGTTGAGCCCCGCGTGGCCGAGACGCACGCGGTGGGGCTCAACCCCGAAGCGCACGGCGAGCCGTCGTTGGAACCCGATCGCGACGTTGCACAGGCCGAGGGCGCGGTGGCCTTCGTCGAGCAGCGCCCGCGTCACGATGCCGACCGGGTTGGTGAAGTCGACCAGCCAGGCGGCCGGCAGGGCCCGCCGGCGCACCTCGTCGGCGATGTCGAGCACCACCGGAACGGTGCGCAGGGCCTTGGCGAACCCGCCCGGCCCGGTGGTCTCCTGGCCGATGACCCCCCGCTGGTTGGGCAGCGTCTCGTCGACGAGGCGGGCCGCCTGGCCGCCGACGCGCAGCTGCACCAGCACCGCGCTCGCGCCGTCGACCGCGGCGGTGCGGTCGGTCGTGGTGACCAGCCGTCCGCCGAAGCCGTTGCGGGACAAGATGCGTCGGGCCAGGCCGCCGACGACGTCCAACCGGTGCTCGTCGACGTCCTGCAGCACCAGCTCGTCGACGGCGAGGACGTCGGCCCGCGCCGCGAAGCCCTCGACCAGCTCGGGCGTGTACGTGCTGCCGCCGCCGACCACCGCGATCTTCATGCCTGCACCTTCCCGGCTCTCATCCCTTGCTGCCCGTCATGGCGATGCCCTCGAGGAACACCCGTTGCGCGGCGAGGAACAGCAGCAGCACCGGCAGCAGGAACATCAACGAGGCCGCCATCTGCAGCTGGTAGGCCGACTGGTGCGCGCTCTTGGCCAGCCCGGCCAGGCCCACCGCGAGTGTCTGCCCGTCGGTGCTGTTGCCGCTGTAGAGCAGCGGGTTGTAGAAGTCGTTCCACGCGAACATGAACGCGAAGAGCGCGACCGCCGCGATGGCGGGGCGGGCCATCGGGACGACGACCTGCCGCAGCACGCGGAACTCGCTCGCGCCGTCGACGCGGGCCGCCTCGACCGTCTCCTCCGGCAGCGTGAGGAAGAACTGGCGCAGCAGGAAGATGCTGAAGGCGTCGCCGAAGAACGTCGGGACGACGAGCGGCTTGAGCGAGCCGATCCAGCCCAGGTGCGCGTACATGACGTACAGCGGCAGGCTCGTGACCTGCGCCGGGATCATCATGGTCGCGAGCACGACGACGAAGAAGGCGGACCGGCCGCGCCACCGCATGCGCGCCACGGCGTAGGCCACCGGCACCGACGAGACGACCACGCCGATCGCGCTGAGCCCGGCGTACAGCACGGTGTTCCACAGGTCGCGGCCGAAGGGCATGGCGTCGAAGACCTCGCGGAAGTTGTTCCAGTGCAAGGGCTTCGGCACCAGTGTGCCGGTGCCGGCCTGCTGCTGGGTCATCACCGACGTCACGAGCACGACGAGCAGCGGCAGCACGAACGCGGCCGACAGCAGCACCGCCAGGGAGTGCTCGGCGACGACGTCCAGGACGCGGCGGGCGAGCGGACGCCGCCGCGCGGACGTCGTCAGGTCGGCCGGGCGGGTGCCCGCGAGAGCGGTCATCACGGCCGCCCGCCGTCGTGCACCAGGGAGCGCGACAGGCGCAGCAGGCCGAGCGTCGCGAGGAAGATGACGACGAACATCAGCCAGGCCATGGCCGACGCGTAGCCGGTCTTGAAGTAGACGAACCCCTGCTGGTACAGGTCTGTCGTGTAGAAGAGCAGCGACTGGCCGGGGTACCCGAGCAGCTGCGAGGAGTCCTGCACCGCGCTGGCCGAGCCGGAGGCCACGAACGCCTCGGTGAAGTACTGGAACGTGTAGATCATCCCGGTGACGACGCTGAACAGCACTACCGGTGACAGGAACGGCAGCGTGACGTGCCGGAACCGCTGCCACGGCCCGACGCCGTCGAGGTCCGCCGCCTCGTACAGCTCGCGCGGGACGTCGAGCATCGCCGCCGAGAAGATGACGATCGTGTCGCCGCAGGCCCACAGCGCCATCAGCACCAGGCTCGGCTTCGCCCACGACGGGTCGCCGAACCACGCGGGGCCGTCGATGCCGAGGTGCCCCAGCAGCGCGTTGACCGGGCCGGCCGGGTTCAGCGTGACGACGAACGCGAGCGACGCCCCCACCACCGGCACGACCGACGGCACGAAGAACAGGGTGCGGTACACCCGGGCGCCCCGCTTGACCGTGCTGATCACCCAGGCGGCGAACATGGCCCACACGGTGCGCAGCGGCACCATGACGAGCACCATCCAGAAGGTGTTGCGGACGCCGACCCAGAAGGTGTCCGACCCGGTGAGCAGCCGCTCGTAGTTGCGCAGCCCCACCATCTGCACCGGCCGCACCGACCCGAGCTGGAAGTTGGTGAACGAGTAGTAGAGCGTGGTCAGCACCGGGTAGACCGTGAACACCAGCAGCCCGACGACGAACGGCGACACCATCGTCAGCGTGACCCAGCGCGGCGCGTGGCTCGGGCTGCGCGGGCGCCGGCTCATCCGAGCGCGTCGCTGTTGAGCTTGTCGACCTTGGCCGCGGTCTGCCGCAGCAGCGCCGCGAGGTCGTCGGTCTTGCCGGTCTCGTAGTCCTGCCGGGCCGTGCCGAGCACCGCGGCGTCCTCGCTGCCGGCCGGGGTGAGCTGCTTGTAGTACGACCCGGGGTTCTCGAAGATCTTCACCAGCGGGCCCCAGTGCTCGTCGTCCTTGTTGTCCCACGCCGCGAGCGAGTCGAAGGTGCTGGGGATGTTGTAGACCGTGTCGGCCAGGCCGGTGAGGAACGTCGTGTCCGTCGTCAGCTGCTGCAGGGCGAAGAACGCCTCCTGCTGGTGCTTCGACCCGGCCGGCAGGTAGGCCACGGTGCCCACCGCGTTGCCCGCGCCGTACGAGCTGGCCTCGGAGTCGAGCACCGGCACCGGGGCCACGCCGTAGTCGAGCGAGGACTTGGCGTCGGCGATCTCGCCGACGTGCCACTCGCCGTCCACCTCCATCGCGACGTCCCCGGTGATCAGCGGGTTGCGCGCGTCGTCGGTGTGCGGCTGGAACTTCGCGACGAACCGCGAGACCTGGTCGCGCCCGTACCAGTCGGTCAGGTCCCGGTCCCAGCGCAGCAGCTCGGCCCAGCGCGGGTCGCTGGCGAACGTGGCCTTGCCCTGGTCGTCGTAGAACTGCGTGCCGCTCTGCACCCCGGTGTAGATGGCGTCGTTGTTGTTGTAGTCCGAGCGGGACACGAAGCCGAACCGCTCGACCGACCCGTCGGCCTTCTTGACCGTCAGCTTCTTGGCCGCCGCCGTGAGCTCGGACATGGTGCGCGGCGGCTGGGTGATGCCCGCCGCCGCGAACATCTTCCTGTTGTAGAACAACGCGTACGCGTCGGTGAGCAGCGGCAGCGCGCACTGCTTGCCCGCGTACTGCGTGTAGACCAGCGTCGCCTTCGGGAAGGTCTTGCCGACGTCGACCCCGGCCGACCTCAAGAACCCGTCGAGCGGTGCCACCGTGCCGTTGAAGCAGAACTTCGCCACGTTGTCGGGAGACGTCGAGACGAAGACGTCCGGCGCCTGGCCGGCCGCGACCGCCTTGCCGAAGGCCGCGTCGTCCTTGTCGGGCACGAACGTCACCGTCAGCCAGGGGTACTTCGTGTGCAGCCGGTCGAGCGCGCCCTGGAACGCCTTCACCTCCTGCGGCAGGTGGTTGAAGCTCCAGACCGTGATGGTCGTCGGCGCGTGCTGCGCGTCCGTGGCCAGGGCCGTCTGCTGCGCGGCGTCCTGCACGCCGGACGACGTGCAGGCCGCCGCTGCCAGCGCGGCCGCGGCCAGGGCGGCGACGAGGACGGTGCGGGACGCGCGGGGCTGAGCGGGCATCACGACTCCAGGTGGGCGAGCGCGGTGGGGGGAGGGGCGGTGCCGGCGTAGCCGGCGAAGGCGGACTCGCGGGCGAGCGAGCCCGCCATGGCGAGCGCTCCGCGCAGGACGGCCTGCGCGCCGAGCACGGACGGGACGACGGGGACGGGGAGCGTGGTGAAGCGGGCCAGGTGGTCGGCCACCGGCCCCAGCAGGAGGTCGTCGTTGGCGCCGACCGCCCCGCCGAGGACGACACGGGCCGGGTTCACCACCGCGACCAGGCAGGCGACCGCGTACGCGATCCCGCGCGCGGTCTCGTCCACGACGTCCCGCGAGACGGGGTCGCCGTCGCGGGCACGGTCGAAGACGGCGCGGGCGCTGATGTCGCCGCGCAGCCCGGCCTGGCGCGCCAGCCGCTGCACGACCTCGCCGCCGACCTCGTGCTCGAGCATCTGCGGCGCCTGGGTGGGTGCGGGGGCGCAGCCGGGCAGGAAGCCGACCTCGCCGGCCGCCCCGGCGGCACCGCGGTGCACCTGCCCGCCGATCACGAGGCCGGCGCCGATGCCGGCGCCGACGCTCACCAGCACGAAGTCCTGGACGTCGGGCTGCGCGGCGAGCTCGGCGTGCGCCGCGAGGTTCACGTCGTTGTCGAAGGTGACGGGCACCGGCAGCTTGGCCCGCAGGGCGGTCACGAGCCCGCGACCGTCCTGCGGCAGCGCGTCGGCGAACGCCAGCTCGCCGTCCTGGCCCACCGCGCCGGGCACGCCGACGACGACGTGCTGGACGTCGTCCAGCGTGACGCCCGCGTCCTGCGCAAGGCGGCGGCAGACGTCGTGCAGCTGGCGCACCAGGCCCCCTCGCGTGCGACGCACCGGGACGTCGACCTCGCCGTGCTGCTCGCCGGCCGCGTCGACCAGGGCCGCGCGCAGCCGGTCGTGCCCGACGTCGACGCCGATCGCCCGCACGGCACCGGGCGCCAGGCGGTAGAGGGACGCCGCCGGGCCCTTGCGACCGCTGACCGCCCCGTCGTCGACCACCGCGGAGCGCTCGACGAGCAGGGCCAGGCAGGCCGCGACCGTGGGCTTCGACAGCTGTGTCGCGGCGGCGACGTCCGCCCGGGTGACCGGTCCGGCCGCCGCCACCGCCTCGAGCACGGCGCGCGTGTTCAGCGCCCGCAGGAGGGCGGGTGCACCGGCGGTGTAGGAGGCGGGCACGCGAGGATCCGATCTAGTAGGAAACCTTCTTATCAGAAGCGGAGACTAGGAGCGATCGACCCCCGTCGTCAAGAGATCGACTTCGACTCGCGGAACTCCCGGACGTGCGGCAGCGTGACCGACGTATCGCTCGGGGTACGGGAGGAGAACGCATGCACACGTTGCTCTGGATCATCGCCGTGATCTTGGTGATCGCGGGGATCGTCTCGCTGATCCGCGGCCAGATCATCGCGGGGATCGTGCTGATCGTCGTCGGTCTGCTCGTCGGGCCTGGCGGTGTGAGCATCTTCAGCTGAGCCGGCCGGTGGCGGGGTCCCTGCGCGGACCCCGCCACCGGCGACTCAGGCCTCCCGGAGGCTGGTGCACCCGACCTCTCGCGCGGCATCCTCGAGGCAGGCCGGTGCGCGGCGGCGCCCCGGTCACCGGGGAGGCGCCATGGAGGCTCCGGCACGGCCGTCCGTCCACCTGCAGCGCGGGGACGTCCTGGCCCAGCAGGGCGACGTGCTCGTCCTGCCCTGCACCACCGACCCCGACCTCGGCGAGCCGTGGTTGAGCGTTCTCTTCCGCTGGGGCATCGTGCGTCCCGACCGGGCAATGGCGCTGGGCGAGGTCGTCCTCGAGCCCGCGCCGCCGGACTCCGGCTACGGCTCCATCGCGTTCGCCGCGACCCTCGGCGAGGGCTCGCGCAGCAGCGTCCCAGTGGTCAACGCGTGCGGCACCTCGCTCGGCCGGCTCACCGCGGACCGGCCGCTGACCGTCGTCACGCCGCTGCTCGGCACCGGCGTCGGCCGGCTGGACGCGTTCGAGGCGGCGCGCGCCCTGGCCATCGGCTTCCAGGCGGCGGCCACGCCGGGCAGCGTGCTGCTGGTGGTCGTCAAGGACGAGTCCCACTGGACGGCGATCCAGCGCCGCGAGGGCGCAGACCTTGCCGCCGGTGTCACCGGGTCGTACTCGTGGACGACGAGCGACAGCCGGTCCTCCAGCAGCGTCAGCTCGAGCAGCAGCGCCGGCGTCAGCTCCAGCCTGCCGACCGAGGAGATCGTCGAGGCGCCCTCCGAGACGACGGCGGAGGCGACGGCGGAGGCGCCGGTGGAGGCGCTCGCCGCGGTGCTGCGCGATCCGCCGCTCCCCGGGCCGACCAGCTGGACGGCGGCGTACGCGGCCGACACGGCCGACCGGGCCACCCGCATCGACGCCGGCACCGACCCGCTCGGCATCGTCGACGACGTCCGGATGCTGGCCTCGGTGATCGCCTCGCGGCACATCACGCCGCCGCTGTCGGTGGGCATCTTCGGCGACTGGGGCTCGGGCAAGTCCTACCTGATGAACCAGCTGCGGCTGCAGGTCCGGCACCTGTCGGACGAGGCGGCCTCGGCCGTCGAGGCCGACCCCGACCCCGCACGACGGCCGAGCTACCACTCGCGGATCGCGCAGGTCGAGTTCAACGCCTGGCAGTACGCCGGCGGGGAGCTGTGGCCGAGCCTGATCAACCGGGTCTTCGAGGGCATCCGCGACCACTTCGACGACGACGCGCGCTACCAGAAGATGATCGACGAGCTGGCGTCGCGCACGCAGGGGCAGACCGACGCCGAGGCCGAGCTGCACCGCGCCGAGCGGGCGCTGCAGCAGCAGGGCGCCGCCACGACCGTGCAGGGGGTCGCGACGTCCGAGGCGCTGCGGGCCGACGCGAAGACGCTCGAGGCGGCCGGGCTCGGCGGCTCGGCCAACCTCGTCACGCTCGCCGACGAGGTGGCGCAGCTGCGGTCGTTGGGGGGCCAGCTGAGCCGGGGCTGGCGGGCGCACCGCGGCTGGGTGGTGCTGCTCGGCCTGGCGGCCCTGGTGCTGGTCGGCGCCCTGGTCTGGGTCGTGTCGACGCCGTCGGTCAGCCGGTGGGTCGCGGCGGTCGGAGCGGCGCCGGTCGTGGTGGTCGGCGGCGTCGCCGTGCGCTGGGTGGACCGGCTGGCCCGCGCCGGGCTGCGCATCCTGGCGGCCGGGCAGCAGGAGGCGCTCGACCTGGAGCGGGCCCGGGCTGCCTACGCGCACGCGCAGGAGGCGTACGCCGACGTCAGCGGCAAGGGGTCGGCCCGCGTCTACTCCTTCGTCAAGGAGCGCTACGCGGCCGAGGACTACCGCAAGTACCTGGGCCTGGTGCCCCTGATCCGCGACGACCTCGCCACCTTGAGCCGGCACGTGGGCCCCGACGCGGAGGGCGACGGGGAGGGCGAGCTCGACCGCGTCGTGCTCTACGTCGACGACCTGGACCGCTGCTCGAGCGAGCAGGTCGTGCACGTGCTGGAGGCCGTCAACCTGCTCTTCGGCCTGCCGTTGTTCGTGGTCGTCATCGCGGTCGACTCGCGCTGGCTGCTGCGCTCGCTCGAGCAGCGGTTCGTGGGCGTGCTGTCGTCGCGGGCTGGGGCGCCGTCCGCGCAGGACTACCTGGAGAAGATCATCCAGATCCCGTTCTGGTTGCGGCCCATGGGCTCTGACGGCTTCAGCCGGCTGGTCGGCGACCTCGCGCGCGCGTCGGTCGTCGCGCCGTCCGCGGCCGTCGACCCACGGCTGGGCGAGGCATCGGACCACGCCGGGTCCGCCGTGGCGAGCGACGGATCGGCAGCGTCGGCCGCAGGCGCGCCGGCCCCGGAGGTGGCCGACGCGACGCAGACCGGGCCTGCGGTGGACGACGACGAACCCGGCAGCGCCTGGGTGACCCGGTACGCCCCGCCCGGCGCGCCGTCCGACGAGGTCGTCGACCTGTGGCCGCAGACCCTGCAGCTCACCGAGGCCGAGTGCGACTTCCTGGACGACCTCGGTCCGCTCGTGCGCACCCCGCGCGCGGCCAAGCGCCTGGTGAACACCTACCAGCTCACGCGCGTGCAGGTGCAGGACCTCGACGCGTTCGTCGGCGAGCAGCAGTACCGGCCGCTGATGCTGCTGCTCGCCCTGGTGACCAGCTCGCCGGGCCTGACGGCCGACATGGCGCACGACCTGGTCACCAGCGGCGCCCCTCACCTGGAGGCGCACCTTCGGCGGCTGAACCCCGGGAGCACCAGCCCGACCACGAAGGCGTGGGCGGCGCAGCGCGAGGCGCTCGCGACGCTGCCCTGCGAGTGCGTCACGCCGGAGGCGCTGCGCCGCTGGCTGCCGCTCGTCAGCCGCTTCTCGTTCCAGACCGGGCTCGCGGCCGTCGTCCGCTGATCGGTCTCAGGTCGTTCTCAGGGACGTGCGACGATCCTTGCCGCAGGACGGCGGGAGGAGCCCACGGTGCGCGTGCTGATCGTCGAGGACGAGGAACGGCTGGCCGAGACCGTCCGGCGCGGGCTGAGCGACGACGGGTTCGTCGTCGACGTCGTCCACACCGGCGAGGACGCGATCTGGCAGGCCACCGAGAGCGCGTACGACGTCATCGTGCTCGACATCATGCTGCCGCGCGTCAACGGCTACAAGGTGCTCGAGACGTTGCGCGAGAAGGGGATCTGGACGCCGATCCTCATGCTCACCGCCAAGGACGGCGAGTACGACCAGACCGACGCGTTCGACCTCGGCGCCGACGACTACCTCACCAAGCCGTTCAGCTTCATCGTGCTCGTCGCCCGGCTGCGCGCCCTCATCCGCCGCGGCGCCCCCGAGCGCCCGGTCGTGCTGCGCGCCGGCGACCTCAGCCTCGACCCCGCCCGGCGCCGGGTCGAGCGCGGTGGCGACGAGATCGCGCTGACGCCGCGCGAGTTCGGCCTGCTGCAGTACCTCATGCACCACCGCGGCGACGTCGTCACCAAGACCGAGATCCTCGAGGGCGTGTGGGACCGCGCCTTCGAGGGCGACCCCAACGTCGTCGAGGTCTACGTGCGCTACCTGCGGCTGAAGATCGACGCCCCCTACGAGCGTCGGGCCATCGAGACCGTGCGCGGCATGGGCTACCGCCTGGCGGCCAACGGCGGCTGAGCCGCCGGCTGGTGACGCGGCAGCCGCACCTCCACCCGGCAGCCGCCCAGCCCGGCGTCGTCCACCTGCACGTCGCCGTGGTGGGCGCGGACGACCTCGCGCACGATGGCCAGGCCCAGGCCGCTGCCGCCCTTGGCGCGCTCGCGGCTGTCGTCCAGCCGCACGAACCGGTCGAAGACCCGCTCGCGGTCGGCGACCGGGATGCCCGGCCCGTCGTCCTCGACGGCGAGCACGGCCCGGCCGTCGTCGTCCGCCCGCAGCTCGACCAGCACGGTGGACGTCGCGTGGCGCACCGCGTTGTCGGCCAGGTTGCGCAGCACCTGGGCCAGCCGCGCCGGGTCGCCCTCGACGCGCACGGGCGTCGCCCGCACCTGCACCGCCACGGCGGCCCCGCCCGGCTCGGCGGCCTGCGCCGACCGCAGCCGCAGCGCCTCGTCGGCGACCAGGTCGTCCAGGTCGACGTCCTCGGGCCGCAGCGCCAGCCCGGCGTCGTCCGAGCGGGCGAGCAGCAGCAGGTCCTCGACGAGCCGGCTCATCCGGTGGGTCTCGGCGGTCATGACGCCGCGCAGGTCGCGCCAGGCGGCGCCGGTGGGGTCGGCGGCCGCGACCTCGAGCGTCGCGGTCAGCGTCGCCAGCGGGCTGCGCAGCTCGTGGCTGGCGTCGGAGACGAACCGGCGCTGCGCCAGCTGGGCGCCCTGCACGCGGTCGAGCATCTCGTTCATCGTGGAGGCCAGCCGGGCGATCTCGTCGCCGGTCGGGGGCACGGGCACCCGCTCGTCGAGCGGAGACCCGCCGATGCCCGCCACCCGGGCGCGGATCCGCTCGACCGGGCGCAGCGAGCGGCTCACCAGCACCCAGGTGGCCCACCCGGCCAGCGCCAGCAGCACCGGCAGCCCCAGCAGCAGCAGCGACAGGACGGTGCGAACCGACTCGCGCTCGGCCGCCACGGACGTCGCGACCACCACGGTGAACGTCTGGCCCTCGTGCGCCACGCCGCGCGCGACCACGAGGTACGGCCGCTCCTGCTCGAGCAGCTCGAGCCGGCTCACGCTGCTCTGCAGCTCGCCGCCGGCGCGCGGGCGCAGCGTGGTGAGCGGGGCGTCGCCGGTGCGGTCGCTCGAGCTCGCGACGACCAGCCCCGAGCCGTCGAGCACCTGCACGACGTGCCCCTCCTGGGCGTCGGCGCGCAGGTCGGCGACGAGGCTGGACGGCCCCTCGTCGACCAGCTGCTGGGCGACCTCGTTGGCGCGCGACTGCGCGGCCTGCTGCACGCCGCCGATCAGGTTGCGCTGCAGGATGGTCAGCAGCAGCACCGCGCCGGTCACCAGCGCGATCGCCACCACCACGACGGCCGCGAGGGCCGACCGCGCGCGCACGCCGGACCACGGACGGGTCGGGCGCTCGCCCGGAGCGCGCGGTGCGGTCATGACGTCCCTCGGTCGGCTGCTCGGATGCTAGCCCGGCTACCCTGGCGCCCGTGCTCCGACCGATGCTGCTCGGCAAGATCCACCGCGCGACCGTCACCGAGGCCGACCTGCACTACGTGGGCTCGCTGACCGTCGACCTCGACCTGCTCGAGGCGGCCGACCTGCTGCCCGGCCAGCAGGTCGACGTCGTCGACGTCACCAACGGCGCGCGGCTGACGACCTACGTCATCGAGGGCGAGCGCGGCAGCGGCGTGGTGTGCGTCAACGGGGCTGCCGCGCACCACGTCCACCCCGGCGACGTCGTCATCGTCATCGCCTACGGGCTGCTGGACGACGCCGAGGCCCGCGAGCGCCGTCCGAGCGTGGTCTTCGTCGACGCCGACAACCGCGTGGTGGACGTCGGGCCCGACCCGGCCGACGTCCCCGCCGGGTACGGCCTGCTGACCTCCGGCGTCCTGGCCGGCTGAGAGGACTGCCCGTGGCCACCACCGGACGACCCACCCACGCCGACCTGGACGTCGAGTGCCGCCGGCTGGTGGAGCTGGCCCGCGGGTCCGTCGACCCGCGCGGCGGCTTCGGCTGGATGGACGACGAGGGCGTGCCCGAGCCCGACCGCCCGCTGCACCTGTGGATCACCTGCCGCATGACGCACGTCTTCGGCCTGGCCCACCTGCTGCGCGTCGACGGCGCCGGCGACCTGGCCGACCGCGGGATCGCCGCCCTCACCGGCCTGCTGCACGACGACGAGCACGGCGGCTGGTGGTCGGAGGTCGACGCCGACGGCCGACCGCTGCGCGACGTCAAGGCCGCCTACGACCACGCGTTCGTCCTGCTGGCCGCGGCGACGTCGGTGCAGGCCGGCCGCCCGGGCGCGGAGGCCCTGCTGGCCGACGCGGTCGCGGTCGTCGAGGAGCACTTCTGGGACGACGAGGCCGGCGCCAGCGTCGAGCAGTGGGACGGCGCCTGGACGACGCTCGACGACTACCGCGGGGCCAACGCCAACATGCACTCGGTCGAGGCCTACCTGGCCGCGGCCGACGCCACCGGCGACGCGGTCTGGCTGCGCCGGGCGGCCCGCATCGCCGAGCGCCTGGTCAACCGCGAGGCCCGCTCGCACGGCTGGCGGATCCCCGAGCACCACGACGCGTCGTGGACCCCGCTGCTCGACTACGCGAAGGAGAACCCGGCCGACCCGTTCCGGCCCTACGGCGCCACGATCGGCCACGCCTTCGAGTGGGCGCGGCTGCTGCTGCACCTCGACGCCGCGCTCGAGGCCGCCCCCGAGGGCGAGGTCGACGACGTCGAGCACGAGTGGACCGTGCCAGCGGCGCAGGCGCTGTTCGACGTCGCCGTGGACGACGGCTGGTCGGTCGACGGCGCCCCCGGGCTCGTCTACACCGTCGACTGGGACGGCGTGCCCGTCGTCCGCGAGCGCATGCACTGGGTCGTGTGCGAGGCGATCGGCGCGGCCGCGACGCTCTACCAGGCCACCGGCGAGGAGCGGTACCTCGACCACTACGGCACCTGGTGGGACTACGCCCGCGAGCACCTGGTCGACGACCGGGGCCGCTGGACGCACGAGCTCGACGCGCAGAACCGGCCGTCGTCGACCGTCTGGGAGGGCAAGCCGGACGTCTACCACGCCCTGCAGGCCACGCTCGTGCCGCGGCTGCCGCTCGCGCCGAGCCTGGCCGCCGCGCTGCGCGTCAGGAGCGCTTCGGCGGACCCTGCTCGATGATCTCGCGGGCGATCGCCGCCAGCTTGCGGTTCAGGTGCGACGACGCGCGGCGCAGGGTCTCGAACGCGTCGTCCGCCGTGAGCCCGTGGGCGGCCATCAGCAGACCGATCGCGGTGCCGATCTCGCGGTTGCTCTCGAGCCCGGCCGCGAGCGTCACGGCCTCCGCGCGGTGCGACTCGCCGCCCATCGCCACCGACGCGAACGCGGCGAGCACCACGCCCTGGTCGGCGCTCTCGCCGGTGAGCGCACCGGCGGTGTCGGAGAACAGGTTCAGCGCACCGGTCTTGTGACCGCCGACGAGCAGCCGGTAGCCCGCCATGCCGCGCACGGGCGTCTCGGCGAGCACCCGCTCGGCAAGCCGGGGCCACTGCGAGTGCCCCTGGATGTCGGCGTCGAGCTGGTAGGCGTCGGACTCGATGGCGTCGACGCACGGCCCCTCGCCGCACTCGCGCTCGAGGAGGTCGACCTTCGCGCCCACCTCGTCGGACGACGCCAGGGTGCGGTACCCGTCGCCGGCCTTGACCATGATGCTGGCGTGGTCGCAGCCCGGCACCAGCTGCGGTGCGGCGCGGCAGATGGCCGCGCAGATCTCGTCCAGGCCGGAGCTCTCGTGGAACAGCCGGGCGAGCTCGGCGAAGGTGAGGGCCACGGTGCCTCGCAGGGGGTCGTCGGTGCTCATCGGACCTACTGTGCCTTCTCGTCGTCCGTCGCGCGACGCACGACCAACCGTGTCCACGCCCCGACGTAGACCCGGTCGTCCTCGACCAGCTCGTGGCGCTGCCCCGGCACGAGCGGCGTGGTGGGCAGCGGGCCGCTCGCGGGGCCGACGTACGTGCCGTTCGAGGACTGCAGGTCCTCGACCCACCACCGGGTGCCGTCGGTGCTCAGCTGGGCCTGCCGACGGCTCACGCCGACGTCCGAGCTGCAGTCGACCTCGGGGTGGATGCTGCGGCTCTGCGAGGTGCGGCCGACCAGCACGCTGCGCACGCGCAGCGGCACGACGACGGGCAGGCCGGGCGAGGGGCACGGCTCGTCGGAGTCCTGCTCGGCGTACCAGTCCGGGTCGACCCAGACCTCGGCCACCCACTCCAGCGGCACCGCCGGCGCGACCGACGCGGGTGCGGCCCCGGGAGCCGGGGCGTCCGGGGTGCCGCCCGCGGGGGCGGCCGCAGGCGCGGCCGCCGCCGGGCGCGGGATGGCGCCGGTGGTGAAGCCGTAGCCGCAGCTCTCGCAGAACAGCGCGTCGG
>NZ_BAAGXY010000087.1:0-4697 GCF_054779595.1 Angustibacter peucedani | reverse complement strand
CGTCGTGCTCCCGGACCTCGACCTCGACTGGGCGGCCGACGGCGCCCGCCACGTCCCCGGCACCGGCGTGGACGACGACGAGCCGGCCGGCGCACGGCTCGGCCCGGACGCCGTCGCACGCGCGGCCGTCGTCGTCGTCCCGGCGCTGGCGGTGTCGCGCGACGGCACCCGGCTGGGCCAGGGCGGCGGCAGCTACGACCGTGCGCTGGCGCGGGTGCCGGCCGGTGCGCTGGTCGTCGCCCTGCTGCACGACGGCGAGCTCGTCGACGCCGGCGAGCTGCCGGCCGAGCGGCACGACCGCCCGGTGGACGTCGTCGTGACGCCGACGGCCGTCGTCCGGACGACCGCGGCTACTGCGCGGGGCTGAGCTCGAGGTCGTCGCCGGACGCCTTCTTGACCGCGTCCTCGCTGAACGGCCAGGCGTACGTGCGGTTCGTCGCCCAGTGCTCGGACTGGTCGGAGTAGTGCGCGTCGTACGCGTGGCCCGAGGCCCCGGTGAGGTTGACCCAGGTCGAGCGGTCGAGGTCGGAGAGGTCGACCACCATGCGCATCGACGGCACCCAGTCGACCTGGTAGCCCGCGGACGCCGTCCAGCCCGTGGCGTCGACGATCGCCGACCCGCCGCCGAGCTCGAACGGCCCGCGGTTGAAGAGTGCGCGCACCGGGCCGGGCACCGACGGGCCGCCCAGCGGCGTGTGCACGAGCTCGAGCCGGTGCAGCTTGCCCCACTGCCAGCGACCGACGTCCTTGCCGAGCTTGCGGGTGAGCTCGAGCCGCGCGGCCACCAGCGCCTGGCGCATGATCTCGTCGCGGTTCTCGACGGCGCCGGGCGTGGCGCGGTTGTCCCACCACGGGTCCGACCGCCGCCGCAGCAGCGAGGTCACGACCTCGAACCACCGGTCTCCGCCGTCCGCCGCGAGGTCGTCGCCGAGCTCGTCGTCGAAGCCGAGCCGCAGCAGGTTGCTCCAGACGGCGTTGTAGTAGGCGGCCGCGGCCGAGTCCGGCGACTCCGTGTAGTCCCAGCCCTTCAGCAGGTCCTGCGCCTCGCGGGTGAAGGGGTCGCCCGAGAGGTCGATGGCGCGCAGCAGCGGCACCAGGGTGGGCGCCATGCCGTTGCGCGTGTCGCCCTGGATCGACGACATGTCCGCGGCGGTCAGGCCGTCGCGACCCTTGAGCAGGTCGCGGATCCGCTGCGCCCGGTAGCCGTAGTCCCAGTCCTGGGTGAGGAACGGGTCGGCCGCGCTGGTGACGGCCTGGTTCGCCGTGACGACGAAGCCGTCGGACGGGTTCAGCACGTGCGGCAGGTCCGTGAACGGCACGTAGCCGGTCCAGGCGTACTGGCTCTTCCAGCCGGGCACCGGCCACCGGCCGTCGTAGCCCTTGCGCACCGGCACCTTCCCCGGCGCCTGGTAGCCGATGTTGCCGTCGACGTCGGCGTAGACCATGTTCTGCGACGGCACCTCGAACTGCTCCGCCGCGGCGCGGAAGGAGTCCCAGTCGGTGGCCCGGTCGATCGCGAACAGCGCGTCGGCCGTGCGGCCCGGCGTGAGCGCCGTCCACGCCAGGGCGACGTCGTAGGTCTGCGAGTCGTTGTCGTCGTCCGTGGTGTCGCGGCCGGCGTCGTGCACGCTCGACGACACGTCCGACAGCAGCGGGCCGTGCCGGGTCTCGCGGACCGTGAGGTCGACGTCCGCGCCGCCGCGCACCTTGATCGTCTCGTGCCGCACCTGCAGCGGTTCGAACTGGCCGGCGTACTCGGCGCGGTCGTCGACCAGTCGCTCGAGGTAGAGGTCGGCGACGTCCGGGCCGAGGTTGGTGAAGCCCCAGGCGATCCGGGCGTTGTGGCCGATGATCACGCCGGGCGTGCCCGAGAACGTGAAGCCCGCGACGTCGAACGGGCAGTCGGCCGTGACCTGCCGGCAGTGCAGCCCCATCTGGTACCAGATGCTCGGCACAGCGGGCCCGAGGTGCGGGTCGTTGGCGAGCAACGGCTTGCCGCTCTTGGTGTGCGCACCCGACACCACCCAGGAGTTCGACCCGATGCCGTCGCCACGCCCGACCAGCTGCGGCACGGCGTCCAGCGCCTGCTGCGCCAGGGCGAGCGCGCGCGAGCCCGCGTGCGTGTCGGCCGCGTCGAGCGTGCCCTGCGGCACCGCGCTGGCGCTGCCGACGTCGGAGCCGGTGTCGCTGACGATCGGCGCGTGCTCGGTGAAGGGGTACGGCGGGTAGAGCTGCTCGATCCGCTTGACCGAGATGGACGCCGAGAGCCGGGCCCGGGTGATCTCGTCGTCGTAGTTGCTCTTGAGGTCCCAGGCCATGGCCTTCAGCCACGCCAGCGAGTCGACCGGCGTCCACGGCTCGACGCGGTACTCGGGCAGCTGCAGGTCGAGCACGGTGTACTCGAGCCCGAGCTGGGACGGCGAGCGGTCGGCGACGTAGGCGTTCACGCCGTCGGCGTAGGCCTGCAGGTACTGCCGGCTGGACGACGACAGCAGCGGCAGCTCGCGCTCGGCCACCCGGCGCCAGCCGAGGGTGCGGACGACCTTGTCGGCCTCCATCGCGTCCGCGCTCTCGCCCACGAGCTCGGAGAGCCGGCCGGCGGTGATGTGGCGGCGCAGGTCCATCTCGAAGAACCGGTCCTGCGCCTGGACGTAGCCCTGCGCGAAGAACAGGTCGTCCGAGCTGTCGGCGTACACCTGCGGGACGCCCTGGTCGTCGCGCAGCACGTTCACGGTGCCCTTCAGCCCCTGCACCTGCAGCTGCCCGTCGCGGTCCGGGAACGAGCGGCGGACGGCGGTGACGACGGCCACCGTGCCGACCAGCGCGACCACGACCACCGCCGCGACGACGACGGCGAGGACACGGGCGATCGGGTGCAGGCGGGCCACGCTGCGAGACTAGGCCACGACACCCCCGCCGTCCGGCACCCCCGGGCGCCGCCGACGACCGCTGGAGGCCCGGCATGACCGCACGCCGCTGGTGCGCCCCGTGACGGTCGACCTGCTGAACCAGTCGCTGCTGGTCGGGGCGCTGGTCGTGCTCGTCGCCGTGGTCGCCGTGCGGCTGTCGCTGTCGTCGGGCCTGCCCTCGCTGCTGCTCTACCTCGCGCTCGGCGTCGGCCTCGGCGAGGCGGGGCTGGGCGTGCAGTTCGACAGCGAGGAGCTCACCCAGGTGCTCGGCTTCAGCGCCCTGGCGCTGATCCTGGCCGAGGGCGGCCTGACCACCCGGTGGTCGAGCGTGCGCTCGTCGCTGCTGCCCGCGGCGGTGCTGTCGACCCTCGGCGTGGTCGTGTCGGTCGGCGTCGTGGCGGTCTTCGCGCACCTCGTGCTCGACCTGTCGTGGAACGTCGCGCTGCTCGTCGGCGCCGTGCTGTCGTCGACCGACGCCGCCGCCGTGTTCTCGGTGCTGCGCCGGGTGCCGATCCACCCGCGGCTGGCCGGCGTGCTCGAGGCCGAGTCCGGCCTGAACGACGCCCCCGTCGTCCTGCTGGTCGTGGTGCTGGCCGAGCAGGCGACCGGCGACCACGGGGCTTCCGCCTGGTACGTGCTGGTCGCGCTGGCGACCTTCGAGCTCGCCGCGGGGGCGGCCATCGGGCTCGCGGTCGGCTTCGCCGGAGCGTGGGTGCTGCGCCGGCTGCGGCTGCCGTCGTCCGCGCTGTCGTCGCTGGCCGTCCTCGCGCTCACGATCACGGCGTACGCGGTCGGCGCCTCGGTGCACGCCTCCGGGTTCCTCGCGGTGTACGTGGCGGGACTGGTGCTGGGCAACGCCCAGATGCCGCACCGGACGACGGTCCGCGGGTTCGCCGAGGCGGTCGGCTGGCTGGCCCAGATCGGCCTGTTCGTGCTGCTGGGGCTGCTGGCCTCGCCGTCCCGGCTCGGCGACCAGCTGCTGCCGGCCCTCGCGCTCGGCGCGGTGCTGCTGCTGGTGGCCCGCCCGCTGTCGGTGGCCGCCTCGATGACGCCGTTCCTGCTGCCGTGGCGCCAGCAGGCCTTCCTGTCGTGGGCGGGGCTGCGCGGCGCCGTGCCCGTCGTCCTCGCGACCGTGCCGGTGACGACGGGCGTGCCCGGCACCGAGTGGCTGTTCGACCTGGTCTTCGTGCTCGTCGTCGTCTTCACCGTCGTGCAAGGACCGACCCTGCCCTTCGTGGCCCGCCGCCTCGGGGTGGCGCACGACGTCGACAGCCGCGACCTCGACGTCGAGTCCGCGCCCCTGGACGAGCTCGGTGCCGAGGTCATGCAGGTGCGGGTGGGCCACGACTCGCGGCTGCACGGGCTCGAGGTCTTCGAGCTGCGGCTGCCGCAGGGGGCCAACATCACGCTCGTCGTGCGCGACGGCACGTCCTTCGTGCCCGGACCCCGCACGGTGCTGCGGCGCGACGACCAGCTGCTCGTGGTCACGACGACCGGCGCCCGACGCGAGGCGCAGCGGCGGCTGCGCGCGGTGAGCCTCGGCGGCCGGCTCGCGCTCTGGGGCCGGTCCGCTCCGCGCTGACCTCGGACCTCGATGACCGTCGTGTGACGTCCCAGGGTGCTCCCAGGGTGCGTCCAGGCGGCGCGGCTACCATGGTCGGGTGACGTCTCTCGCGACCGGCCGCGCGCGCGTGCTGCGCGCGGGCGCGTTCGCCGTCGTCGCGGTGAGCCTGGCGCTGGCCGCGCACGCCGCTGCCGGGGGCGAGCGCCCCGGCCTGCTGGCGCTCG
>NZ_BAAGXY010000086.1:0-13792 GCF_054779595.1 Angustibacter peucedani | reverse complement strand
GACCGAGGCGGTCGGGCAGTCCCGGGTCGCGATCGACGAGCTCACCCGCATGGCCGCCGACCTGCGTCACGAGGTGTCCCGCTTCCGCTGGTAGCGCGCACGCTGCGTGACCGGCGGCGACCCACCGCAGGACCGATCGTTCGTCCGGGTGGCGTGCCGGCCGTGCGCGTGGCGGGCCGGGCGGCGAACCGCGAGGCTGTGCCCACCGAGGGACGGGGTGGAGCACGACGTGGCCTACACGATGGTCAGCGCTGCCGCGCTGGGGTTCGACCTGGCACGACTGGACGGCGGACCGAACGCCGCCGAGGTGCTGCTGCACGCCCTCGCGGCGGACGAGGGCGAGCTGCAACGGCTGGCGAACGCGCATGCCGGCAGCTGCCGGCAGGGCTGCTGGGACGTCGTCCACGCGGCCTCGCTGACCCGGCCCCGGCTCTCGAGCACGCTGGACCTGTCGGCCCAGGTGCTCGACCTGACGAGCGGCGGCGAGACCGAGCGCGGGCTCGAGCTGATGACCCGCCTGTCGGGCGCGCCCATCGGCGACCTGGACGCGCTCGACCGGCTGGTGCGCCGCGAGCTGCTGGACTGGACGTGGGAGTCCATCAACGACGTCTCGGTGCAGCGGCTGCGCGACCGGTTCGCCGCCGACGTGCTGGTCGACGCCGCGGCGTCGGCGTACTGCTCGGACCTGCTCGACGACGGCGTGCGGCGCCACCTGGCCACGCCCTACCTCAGCGCCGTCCGCGGCTACGCCGGGGCGGCCGCCCTGCCCGGGGCCGAGGGCCGTGTGGGCCGGGTGCTCGAGGAGGTCTCGACCTGGTCGGCGCGCGACCGCGACGACTGGCGCGCGGCGGTCGACCTGCTGCGATCGGGCAGCGGCGCGTGGACGGCGGCCATGCACGACGCCGGATGGGCCGCCCACCTGTCGGGCCGCGTGCGGACGGCGGCCGCCTCGCAGCTGCAGGGCGTGATCGCGTTCCGGCACGCCGGCTTCACGGCCCAGGACGCCGCCGAGGGCTCGTGGAACGCGCTGAGCGGCACCCTGCAGGCGCTGACCGTGGCCGACATCCTCGGCGACGACGAGCTCGCGGTGCTGCTGCGCCCGTGGCAGCTGGCCCGTGGCGCCCAGCCCGGTCGCGGCTGACCCGCACCCCGCGAAAACCTGCGTGCCCCGGGCCGCTCGCACGACCTAGGCTGGCGGGCTTGTGAGCCGCCTCGTCGAGACCGTCGTGCCCGCCCGCCTGGGGTCGGGCTTCCGCTGGCTGCTCGCGTCGTCCTGGACGTCGAACCTCGGGGACGGCATCGGGCTGGCCGCCGGGCCCCTGCTGGTGGCCTCGCTGACGCACGATCCCGGGCTCGTCGCCCTGGCCGCGACGGTGCAGTGGCTGCCCCCGCTGTTGCTGGGGCTGCTGGCCGGTGCGGTCACCGACCGGGTCGACCGGCGGCTGCTGGTGGTGGTCGTCGACCTGGTGCGCGCCGGCGTCCTGGGCGTGCTCGTGGCGGCGGTGGCGACCGACCGGGTCTCGATCGCCGGGGTGCTGGTCGCGCTGTTCCTGCTCGGCACGGCGGAGGTCTTCGCCGACAACGCCTCGCAGACCCTGCTGCCGATGGTCGTGGCGCGCGACGACCTGGCCGTCGCGAACTCGCGCCTGTCGGCCGGGTTCATCACGGTGAACCAGCTCGCCGGACCGCCGCTCGGCGCGCTGCTGTTCACGGTGGGCGCGGCCTGGGCGTTCGGCGCGCAGGCCCTCGTCGTCGCGCTCGGCGCGGTGCTCGTGTCGCGCGTCGTGCTGCCGCCGCACCGGCGCGAGAGCGACGAGAAGAGCCGGATCCACCACGACATCGCCGAGGGCTTCCGCTGGGTCGTGCACCACGCGGCCGTGCGCACCCTGGTGCTGACGATCTTCACGTTCAACATCACCTTCGGCGCGGCCTGGTCGGTGCTGGTGCTCTACGCCACGAGGCACCTGGGGCTGGGCGAGGTCGGCTTCGGGCTGGTCACGACGGTGAGCGCGCTCGGCGGGCTGCTCGGCACCGGCTGCTACGGGTGGATCACCCGACGGGTCAGCCTGGGCGACCTGATGCGGGTCGGCCTCGTCATCGAGACGCTGACGCACCTGGTGCTCGCGCTGACCAGCAGCCCGTGGGTGGCCATGCCGGTGTTCTTCGTGTTCGGCGCGCACGCGTTCGTGTGGGGGACGACGTCGGTGACGGTGCGCCAGCGGGCGGTGCCGTCGTCCCTGCAGGGGCGGGTCGGCAGCGTCAACCTGGTCGGCGTCTTCGGCGGGTTGGTGGTCGGGTCGGCCATCGGCGGTGCGCTGGCCCAGCGCTACGGCGTCACCGCGCCGTTCTGGTTCGCGTTCGTCGGGTCGGCGGTGTTCGTCGTCCTCATCTGGCGCCAGCTGGCGCACATCGCGCACACCGACGCGGCCGACGAACCGCTCGCGGACGGGATCCCGGACGACGTCTCGGACGGCGCGGGCTCAGGTCGGGACGAGTCCGGCCGATAGGACGGTGCCGGCCGCAGCAGGGCCGGCGCGATCCGAGGAGCAGCTGTGCCGCCTGTGCGTGTCCTCGTCGTCGACGACTCGGTCGTCGTGCGGCGGCTCGTCAGCGACGTCCTGGGCTCCGACCCCGACATCGAGGTCGTCGGGACCGCGCCCAACGGCCGCCTGGCGCTGACCAAGCTCGCGCAGGTGTCGCCCGACCTGGTGACCCTCGACGTCGAGATGCCGGAGATGGACGGCCTGACCGCCCTGCGCGAGATGCGGGCCCAGGGCCACCGGTTGCCGGTCATCATGTTCAGCACGCTGACCGAGCGCGGGGCGACCGCGACCCTGGACGCCCTCGAGGCCGGCGCCAGCGACTACGTCACCAAGCCCGCGAACGTCGGCAGCCTGGCCGAGTCGCTCGAGCAGGTGCGTCGCGAGCTCGTCCCCAAGATCAAGGCCCTGGTGCCGCGCCGGCCGCTGCGCCCGGCGGCGGTCCCGCCGGCCACGACCGCCCGTCCGGCCCTGGTGCCGGCTGCGCGCACGGCGCCGGCACCCGCCGCTGCTGCCCCCGCGCCGACGCTGGCCGCCCGGCGCAACCGCGAGACGCCCTACCGGGTCCTCGCGGTCGGCTGCTCCACCGGTGGTCCCGAGGCGCTGTCGACGTTCCTCGCCGCGCTGCCCGCCGACCTGCCCGTGCCCGTGGTCGTCGTCCAGCACATGCCGCCGGTGTTCACCCGGCAGTTCGCCGCGCGGCTGGACCGCAACCTGCCGTTCACCGTGGTGGAGTCCGCGGGGGGCGAGCGCCTCCAGCCGGGCCACGTCTACGTCGCGCCGGGTGACTTCCACCTGCGGCTGCGCCGTCGCGAGACGTCTGTGATCACGGTCCTCGACCAGCAGCCGCCCGAGAACTTCTGCCGGCCGGCCGTCGACGTGCTGTTCCGCTCGACCGCCGAGGTGTTCGGGCCCGACGTCCTCGCCGTCGTCCTGACCGGCATGGGGTCGGACGGCAAGCGCGGCAGCCAGGACGTCGTCGCCGCCGGCGGGAGCGTGCTCGTGCAGGACGCCGAGACGTCCGTCGTGTGGGGCATGCCCGGCGCCGTGGCGCAGGCCGGGGCGGCCGAGGAGGTGCTGCCGCTGCCGCTGCTGGCGGCGGCGGTCGCGCGTCGGGTCACGGCCGGCAGCCAGGCCGGCAGCCCGGTGGGTGGTGCACGGTGACGATCGCCCCGGAGGCGTTCGGCTTCGTCTGCGACCTGGTACGCCGGGAGAGCGCCATCGTGCTCGCGCCGGGCAAGGAGTACCTCGTCGAGTCCCGCCTGCTGCCGCTCGCGCGGGCGCAGGGCGACGCCGACATCGACGCCTACGTGGCCCGGGCCCGCCGCCAGCCGACCGGCCCGATCGTCCGCGAGATCGTCGAGGCGCTCACGACGAACGAGACCTCGTGGTTCCGCGACAACGAGCCGTTCCAGGGGTTGCGCGGCACCGTGCTGCCCCGGTTGGTGGCGGACCGCGCGACGTCCCGCCGCCTGCGCGTCTGGTCGGCCGCCTGCTCGAGCGGGCAGGAGCCGTACAGCCTCGCCATGGTGCTGGCCGAGACACCGGCCCTGGCCGGCTGGCACCTCGAGGTGCTCGGCACCGACCTGTCGCTCGAGATGGTCGAGCGCAGCCGCGAGGGCCGGTACAACCAGCTCGAGATGAACCGTGGCCTGCCGGCGACGCACCTCGTGCGCTGGTTCGAGCGCGACGGCACCGCGTGGCGGGTCACCCGCGAGCTGGGCGCGCTCACGACGTTCCGGCAGCTGAACCTCGTCCGGCCCTTCCCCCACCTGGGCGGCCGCTTCGACGTGGTGTTCCTGCGCAACGTCCTCATCTACTTCGACCTGCCCACCAAGCGCGAGGTGCTCGCGCGCGTGCGGGAGGTGCTGGCGCCCGACGGCGTGCTGTTCCTCGGCGCGACCGAGACCACGATGGGCGTGGACGACGCGTGGGAGCGCGTGGCCGTGGGCCGCAGCTCGGTGTACCGGATGACGCAGGACAGGAAGGACGGCTGATGCGAGCACTCGTCATCGACGACTCGCGGGCGATGCGGCGCATCGTCTCGCGCATCCTCGTCGACCTCGGGTACGAGGTCGTGGAGGCGGGTGACGGCAAGGAGGCGCTCGGCGTCCTCGAGGCCGGACCGCTGCCCGACCTGGCGTGCATCGACTGGAACATGCCGGTGATGGACGGGCTGACGTTCGTGACCCACGTGCGCCAGCGGCGCGAGTGGCGCGACGTCACGCTGATGATGGTCACCACCGAGAGCGAGCAGTCGCAGATCGTCCGCGCGCTCGCCGCAGGGGCGCACGAGTACCTCATCAAGCCGTTCACCGCCGACGCGCTGCGCGACAAGCTGGTGCTGCTCGGGCTGGTGCCCGTGGCCGCCGGCGCCGGGGGCGCGCCGTGACGGCGCTGGCGCCGGTGGTCTCGGCCGACGCGGTCTGGGAGATCGTCGTCGAGATCTGGGAGTCGCTGCTCGGGTCGCCGGTGCTGCGCGCCGAGCACGCCTTCGGCCTGGACGACGCGCTCACCGCGGGCGTGGCCCTGCACGGCGGGTGGAGCGGGCTGGTGACCGTCACCTGCCCGCCGGCCGCCGCGGACGCCCTGGCGCGCACGATGCTCGCCCTGGACGAGGCGGACGCGCCGACGTCCGAGGACGTCGAGGACGCGCTGGGCGAGGTCGCGAACGTGCTGGGCGGCAACGTCAAGGCGCTGGTGCCCGGCGCCGAGCGGCTCGGGCTGCCTCGCGTGGGTCGAGGTCTGGTGCCGGCCGGAGCAGTCCTGGTGTGCCGCAACGGGATCGAGTGGCAGGACCACGTGGCGCGGGTCGCCGTGTGGCAGCTGGTGGACGTGACATCGCAGGACGACGAGAAGGACGGAGGTCAGGGCTCATGAGGCTCCTGGTCGTGGACGACAGCAGGGTGATGCGGCAGATCGTCGTGCGCACGCTGCGGCAGGCGGGGTACGACGGCCACGAGGTCGTGGAGGCGGTCGACGGCGTCGACGCGCTGGCGAAGATCGACGAGCACGCACCCGACCTGGTGCTCTCGGACTGGAACATGCCGAACATGACCGGCATCGAGCTGCTGCGCTCGCTGCGCGGCTCGGGCAACGGGATCGAGTTCGGGTTCGTCACCTCGGAGGGCTCGGACGACATGCGCGAGGTCGCGCAGAACGCCGGCGCGCGCTTCGTCATCGTCAAGCCGTTCACCCCGGAGGGCTTCCGCGACGCCCTCCAGCCGGTGCTGGGCTGAGGGGGACGTCGTGGCACTCCCCTCCAACCAGTCGGTCAAGGAGCTCTTCGAGGGGCTGCTCGGCCGCGAGGTGACGCTCTCGTACGGACGCCGCGTCGACATGGGCGCGACCCCCGGCCCCTGCACCGCCGTGTACGTGGACGACGCCAACCAGCTGACGTCCGTCGTCGTCATGGACTTCCCGCTGACCGCGAACGTCGGGGCCGCCCTCGGGCTGGTGCCGCCCGGAGGCGCGGAGGCGGCGGTCGAGGACGGCGTGCTGCCGGAGTCGTTGCAGGAGAACGCGAACGAGCTGCTCAACGTGCTCGCCGGCACGATCAACGAGCACTCCGACGTCCACCAGCGGCTGTACCACGTGCACCGTCCGGGCGAGACGCTGCCGGCCGACCTGGTCGAGTGGACGCTCACCCTCACCGGGCGGCTCGACGTCACCGTGGCACCCAAGGGCTACGGCAGCGGCGACCTGTCCATCATCTCCGTCCTCCCCGTCTGACGCGCCCCGCCTCCCGGGTCATCGCACCCGACATCGCAGCCGCACGATCGTGATCACGACGTGCCGGCTGCGATGACGGCTGCGAAGAGGGCGATCGGCGCCGCGGTGTCAGAGGCTGAGCACGTAGGCGAGGCACACGAACGCGACCAGCGACCCCGCGGCGACCAGATGATCGCGCCAGGCGTGCGTGGGGTGCTCGTCCAGGTCGAGCGCGCACATCATCGGCAGCCGCGGTGGTGCGGCAGGTGTCGGGGCGGGCATGTCGACCTCCTGCGGGCTCAGGATCGCTCGCTCCGAGCGTAGGCCTGGGCGCCGCAGGTGTCGATCAGCTCGTGGACGGACGACGGAGTTCGGGCGTCAGGCGGTGAGGGCGAGGCCGGCGCTGCAGGCCAGCAGCAGCAGCGGCACGAGCACCATGCCCCGCAGCGCGAACCGCCACCAGCTGACGTCGGCCCCGCGCGCGCGGCAGCGCTCGCGCCACAGCAGCGTGGCCAGCGAGGCCCACAACGTCACGAGCGGTCCGCAGTTGACGCCGACGAGCAGCGCCACCAGCCGCGCCGGCGAGGGGCCGGCCGCCGGCTCCAGCGCCAGGTAGGCCGGCAGGTTGTCGATCGCGTTGGCCGCGACGGCGCCGGCCGCCGACAGCCGCAGGTAGGGACCGAAGCCCTCGCCGTCGCCGGCCGCGCGGGCGAGCAGGTCGCTGAGCCCGGCTTGGCCCAGCACGTGGACGACGGTGAACAGCACGGTGACGACGACGACCGCCTGCCACGGCACGAGCGAGAGGCGCAGGTGCGCCCGGTCGCGCCACGCGAAGAGCGCGACCAGCAGCACGGCCGCGATCCCGGCCGGCCACGCCACCGGCACCCCGGTGACGAACGCCGGCCCGAGGAGCACGCACACGACGCCCGCCGCCCAGAGCAGCTGGCGGTCGTGCGGCTCGCGGACCGGCTGCGCCACGTAGCGACCGCCCAGCTCGCGCCGGAACATCACGGCGAGCACGGCCACGGTCACCAGGACGGCGAGCAGCGCGGGCAGCCAGGTCAGCCGGACGTACCCGCCGACGTCCACGCCCAAGGCCTGCAACCGGTGCAGCGAGAGCAGGTTGGTCAGGTTCGACACCGGCAGCAGCAGCGAGGCCGTGTTGGCCAGCCAGACCGTCGTCATCGCGAACGCGGCCGTCGAGACCTGCAGCCGCCGGGCCAGCACCAGCACCACCGGGGTGAGCAGCACGGCGGTGGTGTCGAGCGAGAGGACGACGGTCGCCGCCGTCGCGAGCACCACGACCAGCGCCCAGAGGGTCCACACCCGCCCGCGCGCCGCCCGGGCCGCGGCGGACGACGCCACCTCGAAGACGCCCGCGACCTCGGCCAGCTCGGCGACGACCGTGATGGCCACGAGGAACAGCAGCACCGGCAGGACCCGGTGCAGCAGCTCGTCACCCAGGCCGGCGGTGAGCGTGGCCGCGGTCAGCGTCGGCACGTCAGCCCTCGACGACGACGTCGAGCGTCCAGGGGCGGCCGGGTCGTGGCGGGGCCACGAGCTCGCAGCGGAACGCCTCGCCCACCGCGCTGGCGAGCGCCGCGGCCGAGCGCGGCTCGTCGTCCCGCTCGAGCAGGTGGCGGGTGACGAGGCCGCGGGTGTGCTTGGCCATGTGCGAGACGACGGTGCGGCGTCCGTCGACCTCGCTGAGCACCCGGACGGCGACGGTGCGCCGCGCGAGGCCGGCGGGGGGTGTCCAGGCAGCCTGGTAGGTCGACGAGCGGCAGTCCACGACGAGGCCCCGACCCGCGGCCGCGGCGAGCGGCTGGTCGAGGCGCGGTCGCCAGAAGGTGGCGAGCGGCCCGACCCCGGGCAGGGAGACACCCATCGCGAGCCGGTAGGCCGGGATGCGGTCGGTCATCCGCACCGCACCCCAGAGCGCTGACACGACCACCAGCCGCCGGTTGGCGCGACGACGGGCGGTCGCGGTCAGGCTCGCCAGCCCGAGCGCGTCGTAGAGGACACCGCTGTAGACCTCGCCGGCCGGGGCGGCGGGCGCGCTGCGCAGCCGGGTGTTGGCCGCGACGTCGTCCGCGAGCGAGGCGCCCACGCCGAGGACGTCGAGGGCGTCGGGGCCTGCGCTGGCCGCCGCCAGCGCGTCGAGGACCTGCTCGCGCGCCGCGGTGAGCTCGGGCCAGCCGAGGCGGGGCAGGTCGACGGGGGAGCGGCGCGTCCCCGGTCGGGTCTTGCCCTCGGACGGAGGCAGCAGCACCAGCACGCGGCGAGCCTAGGCGGCGCCGGCCGGCCGGTCGCGCCAGGGTGTTGACCGGCGCGCTCCGCAATAGGGTGACGGCCATGGCTCAGCGACGAGTGCGGCTCACGACGGCGTCCGGTGCGACGGGCGAGCACACCCTCGAGCGGGTCTTCGACGCGATCCGGGCCGAGCTCGACGTCCCGGCGGAGTTCCCGGCCGACGTCCTCGTGGCAGCCGACGAGGCGGCCGCGCACCCCGACCTGCCGACGTCCGACCGCACCGACGTGCCGTTCTTCACCATCGACCCGAAGGGGTCGACCGACCTCGACCAGGCGATGCACCTGGCGCGCGACGGCGACGGGTATCGCGTGCTGTACGCCATCGCCGACGTGCCGGCGTTCGTGCCGCCGGGCGGCCCGGTCGACGCCGAGGCGCGACGGCGCGGCCAGACCCTCTACGCGCCGGACGCCCGCACGCCGCTGCACCCGCCGCGGATCAGCGAGGACGCCGGCAGCCTGCTGCCCGACCAGGTGCGGCCCGCGTTCGTGTGGGACCTGCAGCTCGACGCGCGCGGCGAGCTGCGCTCGGCCGACGTGGCCCGCGCGATGGTGCGCAGCGTCGACCGGCTCGACTACGAGAGCCTGCAGGCCGACGTCGACGCCGGCCGCGGCGACGAGCGCCTCGACCTGCTGCGCGCGGTGGGCGAGGCGCGGATCGCCCTCGAGGTCGAGCGCGGCGGGTCGAGCCTGCCGCTGCCCGAGCAGGACGTCGTGCTCGAGGACCACCACTACGCCCTGCGGCTGCGTCCTGCCTCCGCCGTCGAGGACTGGAACGCGCAGATCTCGCTGCTCACCGGGATGGCGGCGGCCGACATCATGCTGGCCGGGCAGGTCGGCATCCTGCGCACGATGCCCGCCCCGACGCACGGCGCGCTGGCCCGCTTCCGCCGCCAGGCCGCCGCGCTCGGCGCGCGCTGGCCGGCCGAGCAGCCGTACGGCGTGTTCCTGCGCTCGCTCGACCGCGACGACCCGAAGCACCTCGCGCTGATCCACGAGGCGACCGCGCTCTTCCGCGGCGCCGGCTACACGCCGTTCGACGGCGACGTGCCCGAGGCGACGACGCACGGGGCGGTGGCCGACCAGTACGCGCACGTCACCGCGCCGCTGCGCCGGCTGGTCGACCGGTTCGGCCTGGTGGTGTGCGAGGCGCTGTGCCGGGACGTCGAGGTGCCGGGCTGGGTGCGCGAGACCTTGCCGCAGCTGCCCGAGGTGATGGCGTCGTCCGACCACCAGGCCGGAGCGCTCGAGCGCGCGTGCACGGACGCCGTCGAGGCCGCGGTGCTGGCCCACCGGGTCGGTGAGACGTTCGAGGGCGTCGTCGTCGATCTCAAGGACAAGGGACCCGGTGGCAGCGTTCAATTGCTGGACCCGCCGGTGCTCGCTCCCGTGCAGGGCGACGTGCAGCTGGGTGCGAGACTGCGCGTGCGCCTGACCACGGCGGACGTCGAGCAGCGGCGCGTGGAGTTCAGCCCGGCCTGAGGCATCCCTCGGCCGGGTCGGTCGAGCGGAAGCAGATCCACCGTGACGTTGGAGTTCAACGCCCGCCGGTCGGGCCGCCACGTGCGCGAGCGTCCCGTCGTCCTGCCCGAGGAGCGGCTGTCGTGGCCGCGCACCATCGGCTTCGGCGCCCAGCACGTGGTGGCGATGTTCGGCGCCACGTTCTTGTTCCCGGTGTCGATGGGCCTGGACCCGCAGCTGGCGATCATGACGAGCGGCGTCTCGACCATCCTGTTCCTGCTGATCGTGCGCGGGAAGGTGCCGAGCTACCTCGGCTCGTCGGCGTCCTTCGTCGGCGGCGCGACGGCGATCTACAACCAGGGCGGCATGCAGCCCGACGTCACCGGCTCGATCCTGGTGGCGGGCGTCGTCCTGGCGCTGGTGGGCCTGATGATCCACTTCCTGGGCGCCCGCGTCGTCGAGGCGGTGCTGCCGCCCGTCGTCACCGGTGCGGTCGTCATGCTGATCGGCCTGGCGCTGGCGCCGCTGGTGGGTCAGAAGTTCTGGCCCCAGGACCGCTGGGTCGCGTTCGTGACGATGGTCTTCGTCACGGTGCTGCTGGTGGCCGGGCGCGGGTTCGTCGGCCGCATCGCGGTGCTGATCGGGCTGGTCTTCGGCTACGTGCTCTCGTTCGTCCTCGACCGGCTCACCGGGCCGATCAACTCGCTGGACCCCAACACCCTCACCCTGCGCACGCGCGACCGCGTCGACTGGTCGCACGTCGGCGACGCCCGGTGGTTCGGCTTCCCGACGCACACCGGCGGCGTGACGGCGGACGGCACGCCGATCGTTGGGTGGCACCTGCCCGAGTTCCACCTGGTCTTCGTCCTCCTGGTGGTGCCCGCGGTGGTCGCGCTGGTCGCCGAGAACCTGGGTCACGTGAAGGCCGTCTCGCAGATGGTCGACCGCGACCTCGACCCGTACGTCGGCCGCACCATCGCCGCCGACGGCCTCACGACCGTGCTCGCCAGCGCCGTCGGCAGCGCGCCGACCACCACGTACGCCGAGAACATCGGCGTCATGGCCGCGACCCGCGTGTACTCCGTGGCCGCGTACTACGTGGCGGCGGTGATCGCGATCGTCATGGGGCTCTCGCCCAAGTTCGGCGCGGTGATCGAAGCGACGCCGGGCGGCGTCATCGGCGGGATCACCGTGGTGCTGTACGGGATGATCGGCCTGCTGGGCGCCAAGATCTGGCTGGTCAACAAGGTCGACTTCGGCGAGCCGCTCAACCTCGTGCCGGTCGCCGGCGGCGTGGTCGTCGCCATCGCCGGCGGCGGGATCTCGCTGAAGTTCGGCGAGAACTTCAGCTTCACCGGCATCGCGCTCGGCAGCGTCGTCACCATCGGGCTCTACCACCTGGCCCGGTTCTTCGCGGTGCTGGTCGGCACGGCGCCGAAGCAACGCACGCGCCGCCGGCTGCGGTAGCCCCGTGCGCGTGCTGCTGCTGGCCGCGGGGACGGTCGCGCTCGGGCTCGCCGGCTGCGCCTCGGCCGCCGACGCACACCCCGAGCCGGTCGCGCTCACCTGGCGACCGGTCGCGGCACCCGTGGGCGCCTCGCTGACGGCGCTCGCGTCCGACGGCCGCGCCCTGCTCGTGTCCGGCCACGCGCGAAGGGCGGCGCCGGCGCTGTGGGCGCTCGACGGCGTCCAGAGCTGGACGCCGGTGCCCCTGCGCGCGGCGACCTACTACGGCGGTCGGGCCGACCTGGTGCACGTCGCGACGCGCGACGGGCACGTGGTGGCGCTCGGCCGGGCGGTCGGCGGCGCGCACGGCAACCCGCGCTGGACCACCTGGACCGGCAGCCGCGCCGGCCTGCGCGAGACCGTGCAGACCTTCGAGACGTTCGGCGGCCCGAGCGCCATCGGGCTCGGCGACGTCGTGAGTGCGCCCGGTCGTGACGTCGTGGTCGGCTCGTGGGCGGCCGGCGGCCGCCCCGCGGGCATCGCGACCTGGACGTCGGACGGCGACACCTGGCACCGCGCGGACGCCGTGCCGGGCCTGGCCAGCTCGCCGACCGAGCTCGCCCGCCCGGCGGCGGCCGACGTGGCCGGCGACGTCGTGGTGGTCGCGGGCTCGGTCACGCACCTAGGGGGTGGCCGGGTGGTCGACCGCCCCGCCGTCTTCTGGGTCGGCCCCGAGGGCACGGCGGTGCGTGACGAGCTGCCGGTCGACGCCGACGACCCGGACGTCGACTCCGGTGCGCTGGATCTCGCCTGCGACGACGTCGGGTGCCTGGTGGCCGGGACGGTCGGCGGCCGGCTCGACGCCTGGCAGGTCGGGCGCGGCGCGGTGACCGGCGCCGACCTCGAGAGCGCGGGCTCGGCGCTCCGCGGTCCCGTGCGGGCCGTCGCGGTCGCCCGCCTGGCCGGCTTCGACTGGCTGCTGGCGGACGCGGGTGGTCCGGCGACCCTGGTGCGGTTCGGGCCAGGACCGACCCGGACCGCGACCGCGCCGTCGGGTGCCGTCGTGGCTCTGACCGCCGTCGGCCCGGACCTCTGGGCGCTGACGCAGGACGGAGCGGGGGAGCGGCACCTGTGGACCGCCACGCCGACGTCCGGCTAGCGGCTAGGATCGACCCGCGGACGAGTCAGCCAGGCGACCGCGTCACCGGCTCGCCGGTGCCGAGGAACGTCCGGGCTCCGCAGGGCAGGGTGGTGGGTAACGCCCACCCGGGGTGACCCGCGGGACAGTGCCACAGAGAACAGACCGCCCGACCGGTCCGCCGGTCGAGCAAGGGTGAAACGGTGGTGTAAGAGACCACCAGCACCCCCGGTGACGGGGGTGGCTCGGCAAACCCCACCCGGAGCAAGGTCAGACAGGGAGCGTTCGAGGGCGGCCCGCCCGAGCTCCCGGGTAGACCGCTGGAACGTGCTGGCAACAGCACGTCGAGATGGATGGTCGCCACCCGCGCAGGGGCAACCCGGCGCGGGGACAGGACCCGGCGTACCGGCTGGCTCGTCCGCACCACGAGCGCCGGTCACGCCGTCGCCCGGGGGACCGGTGCGTCCTCGCGGTCGGCGAACAGCTGGTCGACCGGGACGTCGAGCCGCTTGGCCAGGCGCACGGCCAACGTCTCGCTGAGCGTCGCCATCCGCCCGCTCTCGAGCAGGTAGATCGTGGTCTGCGAGCAGGGCCGGCACAAGAACGCGAGGTCGCGCTGGCTCAGGCCCTGCCGTTCGCGGCGTCGTCGGATCGCCGCACCGTCCTTGACTCTCATCCCTGCCCCCGGGCTCGACGTCGGTCGGTGGAGCGCCCATCGTGCCGGTCCGGACCGACACCGACAAGCGTCATCCGTGCCGGTGCAGTTCACTTGTCAGGCCGACAAGTTGCCCTCGATGATGCGACCCAGGTCAGCGCGCCGCTGGCCGCCTGTGACGTCGTCCGACTTGTCACGGGTCCGGCGTGTCGGAGGGAGTGCCGTGAAGGACGTGGGGGACCTGCAGCAGCTGGTGGAGCGGCGGCTGCGCGAGCTGGGCGACCGTCGGGGACCGATGCCGACCCGCCGGGCCGCGGCCCGGTCGGAGGGGAAGGTGTCGTACGAGACGCTGCGGCTGCTCAAGATCGGCCGGCACTCCGGTGCCATCACGCACGAGGTCGCGCAGGGCATCGCGCTGGCGCTCGACGTCCCGGTGCGCACGGTGCTGCAGGTGGCCGGCCAGCGGATCCCGCTCGGCCCGTTCGTGCTGCCGCCGCGCGCCGAGACGCTCACCAAGTCCGAGCGCGCCGT
>NZ_BAAGXY010000085.1:0-16027 GCF_054779595.1 Angustibacter peucedani | reverse complement strand
GGGCCGCTCGGCCGCCGGCTGGGCGCTGCTCGAGGCGGGCGAGCCGGACGCCGCGCCCGACCTCGTCGCGGCGCACCGACGTCCGCGACCCCCGCTGGCCGCCGGCCCGGCTGCTTCGGTCGCGGGCGCGACGGCGATGCTCGACGTCAGCGACGGCCTGGTGCGCGACCTCGGACGCGTCGCCGCCGCCAGCGGTGTGACGGTCGACCTGCACGAGTACGCGGTGGCCGAGCTCGTCGAGCCGCTGCGCGCGGTCGCCGACGCCGTGCCGGGCGCGAGCCCGTGGGCGTGGGTGCTGGGCGGGGGAGAGGACCACGCGCTCGCCGCGACGTTCCCGCGCGGTGCCGCGCTGCCGGACGGCTTCGTCGTCGTCGGCGAGGTGCTGCCGCGGGTCGAGGGCCGCCCGCCGGTGCTGCTGGACGGCGAGCCCCCCGACGTCCTCGGCTGGGACCACTTCCGCCCCTAGCCCGCCCGCCGCCGTCCGCCACGCTCTTGCGTCCGACGATCTGGCCGCTATGGCGACCAGATCTTCGGACGCAACGCCGGTGCCGGGCACCGGCGGGAGCAGCCGCAGACGCGACGAGGGCCGGTCTGCCGTTGGCAGGACCGGCCCTCGTCGGGTCGAGCTGGGGTCAGCGGGTGACCTTGCCCGCCTTCAGGCAGGAGGTGCACACGTTGAGGCGCTTCGGCGTGGAGCCCACGACAGCGCGGACGCGCTGGATGTTGGGGTTCCAGCGGCGCTTGGTCCGGCGGTGCGAGTGCGAGATCGAGTGACCGAAACCCGGCCCCTTGCCGCAGACGTCGCAGTTGGCAGCCACGGGTCTTCTCCTGATCACTGGTTCGTCCTGGTGCCTCCGTCGCCGCGTCGCCGGCCGCGCGAGGGCGGGGCGGGGACAGACGAAGGGGCCCGACGTGGGTCGGGCAACCGGTACAGCGTAGCCGAACGGCGCTGCGGGCCCAAATGCGCGGCCGCGGCCCGATAGCCTGCCCCGCGTGCTGGAGACCCTCGACGCCCGCGCGGCCCGCCGGTGGGGCGTCGACGTGCTCGCGCGCCTCGGCGACCAGCGCGACGAGATCGACGGGCTCAACGTCTTCCCGGTCCCGGACGGCGACACCGGCACCAACCTCTACCTGACCGTCGAGCAGGCGGTCGCCGCCGTCGAGCAGCTGCCGGACGACGCCGACCTCGGCGCCGTGGCCGACGCCTTCGCGCGTGGCGCGCTGCTCGGCGCCCGCGGCAACTCCGGCGTGATCCTCAGCCAGCTGCTGCGCGGCTGGGCCGACGTCCTGCGCGAGCAGGGCGGGGCGCCGGACGCCGTCCGGGCCGCCCTGGCGCGCGCCGCAGACCAGGCGTACGCCGCCGTGGGCCGGCCGGTCGAGGGCACGGTGCTCACGGTCGCGCGGGCTGCTGCCGACGGCGCCGCAGCCGGTGGGGACGACCTGACCGGCGTCGTGACGCAGGCGCTGCACCAGGCGCAGGAAGCGCTCGACCGCACGCCCCAGCAGCTCGAGGCGCTGGCCCGGGCCGGGGTGGTCGACGCCGGCGGTCAGGGCCTGGTGGTGCTGCTCGAGAGCCTGGTCGACACCGTGAGCGGACGCCGGTCGGTGCGCCGCCCGCGTCGCGCGCCGTCCGGCCCCACCGCCGCGCAGGCGTGCGACGACCTCGACGAGGGCGGTCCGGCCTACGAGGTCATGTACCTGCTCGACGCCGACGACGAGGCGGTGACCACGCTGCGCGGCACCCTCGACGCGCTCGGCGACTCCCTCGTGGTCGTCGGCGGTGGAGGGCTGTGGAACGTGCACGTCCACACCGACGACGTCGGGGCCGCGGTCGAGGCCGGCGTCGAGGCCGGCCGCCCGCACCGCATCCGGGTCACGCACTTCGCCGAGCAGCGCGGACGGCGCGAGCTGGCCGCGGGCGAGCGGCGCAGCGTCGCGGTGGTCGCCGGTGCCGCTGGCCCCGGGCTGGCGAAGGTCTTCGAGGACTGCGGCGCGGTCGTCGTGCTCAGCGCCCCCGGCCAGCGGGCCTCCACCGGCGAGATCCTCGAGGCGGTGCGTGACGCGCGCGCCGACGCCGTCGTGCTGCTGCCCAACGACGGCGACACGCTGGCCGCGGCGCGCGCCGCCGGCCCCGCCGCGCGCGACGAGGGCGTGCAGGTGGCGGTGCTGCCCACCCGGGCCGCCGTGCAGGGGCTGGCCGCGATCGCCGTCCACGACCCCGACAGCCCGCTGTCGGAGGACCTCGTGCGGATGTCGGCCGCCGCGGCGGCCACCCGGCACGGCGCGGTCACGGTCGCGGCGCGCGAGGCGCTGACCTCGGCCGGGTGGTGCCAGGTGGGCGACGCGCTCGGCATCCTCGACGGCGACGTCGTGGTGGTCGGTCCCGACCTGCGCGAGGTCGCGGGCACCGTCGCCACCCGCATGCTGCAGGCCGGTGGCGAGCTGCTGACGCTGGTCACCGGTTCCGACCAGCAGGCGGCGGCGCTCGCCGACGCCGTGGTCGCCGCCGTCCGCTCCGAGCGGCGCGACGTCGAGGTGACGGTCGTCGAGGGCGGCCAGGACGGCTACCCCCTGCTGCTGGGCGTGGAGTGACCGCGGCCAGCGCCGAGCTCGCCACCCGGGCCGACCGCCGGATCGGTCCCAAGGCGGCCAAGGCGCTCGAGAAGACCTTCGGCATCGTCACCGTCGGCGAGCTGCTGCGGCACTACCCACGCCGGTACGTGCAGCGCGGCGAGCTCACCGACCTGTCCCGCCTGCCGGTCGACGAGCACGTCACCGTGCTGGCCGAGGTGCGCGAGGTCAAGGTGGTGCCGATGGCCCAGCGCCGCGGCGTCCGGGTGCAGGTGCTCATCGGCGACGGCCGCGGCACGCTCGACCTGGTCTTCTTCGCCAGCAAGGGCTGGCAGGCGCAGCGCTACGAGCAGGAGCTGCGGGTCGGCACCGCCGGGCTGTTCAGCGGGCGGGTCGGTCTGTACCGCGGCCGCCGCCAGCTCGCGCACCCCGTCTACGACGTGCTCCCGGACGTCGACGACGAGACCGCGCAGGCCCTGGCCGACAAGCCGATCCCGATCTACCCGGCCGGTTCCGGCATCCAGAGCTGGCAGATCCGCGGCGCGCTGGCCCCGCTCGTGGCGACCCTGCCGCCGCTGCCCGACCCGGTGCCGGACGACGTCCTCGCCGCGCGCGACCTGCTCGGCCTGGACGCCGCGCTGCGGGCGATCCACGACCCGCCCACGATCGAGGCGGCGCGCGAGGCCCAGCGGCGGATGCGGTTCGAGGAGGCGTTCGTCCTGCAGGCCGCGCTGCTGCGGCGCCGGGCGGCGCTCGCGGCGCTCGAGGCCACGCCGCGCGTGCCCCGGCCGGACGGCCTGCTCTCCACCTTCGACGCGCGGCTGCCGTTCGAGCTGACCGCCGGGCAGCGCCGGGTGGGCGAGCAGGTGGCGGCCGACCTCGCGGCCGACACCCCCATGCACCGGCTGCTGCAGGGCGAGGTCGGCTCGGGCAAGACCCTCGTGGCGCTGCGCGCGATGCTCGCGGTCGTCGACTCCGGCGGGCAGGCGGCGCTGCTGGCCCCGACCGAGGTCCTCGCCGTGCAGCACCACCGCTCGATCACCGCGATGCTGGGCGACCTGGCCGAGGCCGGCATGCTCGGCGGCAGCGACGTCGGCACCCGGGTGGCGCTGCTGACGGGCTCGCAGCCGACGTCCGTGCGCAAGCGGATGCTGCTCGACGCGGCGTCCGGCGAGGCCGGGATCGTCGTCGGCACGCACGCGCTGCTGCAGCAGCACGTGCAGTTCTTCGACCTCGGCCTGGTCGTCGTCGACGAGCAGCACCGGTTCGGCGTCGAGCAGCGGGACGCGTTGCGCGCCAAGGGTTCCACGCCGCCGCACCTGCTCGTCATGACGGCCACGCCGATCCCGCGCACCGTGGCGATGACGGTCTTCGGCGACCTCGAGACCTCGACGCTCGACGAGCTGCCGCCCGGGCGCTCGCCGGTCACGACGCACGTGGTGCCGGGCGACCAGCCGCGGTGGGTGCAGCGCACCTGGCAGCGGATCCGCGAGGAGGTCGACGCGGGCCACCAGGCGTTCGTCGTCACGCCGCGCATCGGCGGGGACGCGCCGGACGCCGACGACGCGCCCGAGACCGCCCAGCTCCCGGACGACGAGGAGACCACCCCGCGCCGTCCGCCGCTCGCCGTCCTGGACGTCGTCGAGCAGCTGCGGGCCGAGCCCGCGCTGGCCGGGCTGCGGGTCGACGTGCTGCACGGCCGGCTGCCGGTCGACGAGCGCGAGGCCACCATGGCCGCGTTCGCCGCCGGCGAGGTGGACGTGCTCGTCGCCACGACCGTCGTCGAGGTCGGCGTCGACGTCCCGAACGCCACGGTGATGGTGGTGATGGACGCCGACCGCTTCGGCATCTCCCAGCTGCACCAGCTGCGCGGGCGCATCGGCCGCGGGTCGGCGCCGGGCTTGGCCCTGCTGGTCACCGAGGCGCCCGAGGGCACGCCCGCCCGCGAGCGGCTCGACGCCGTGGCGGGCACCACCGACGGCTTCGAGCTGTCGCGGGTCGACCTCGAGCAGCGCCGCGAGGGCGACGTGCTGGGCGCGGCGCAGAGCGGCTTCCGCTCCTCGCTCAAGCTGCTGCGCGTGCTGCGCGACGAGGACGTCATCGTCGACGCGCGCGAGGCCGCCGCCGGCGTGGTCGACGCCGACCCCGACCTGGCCGGGCACCCCGCCCTGGCCGAGGCGATAGACGCGCTGCTCGGCGAGGGCCGCGAGGACTTCCTGGAGCGCGGGTGAGGGCCCGGTGACCCGCGTCATCGCGGGCTCCGCGGGCGGGCGGCGGCTGCAGGTGCCGCCGGGCCGCGACACCCGCCCGACGAGCGACCGCGTGCGCGAGGCGCTGTTCAGCCGGCTCGAGCACGAGGGCTGGCTCGACGCCACGCGCGTGCTCGACCTGTACGCCGGGTCGGGCGCGCTCGGGCTCGAGGCGGTCAGCCGCGGGGCGCGCGCCGCCGTGCTCGTCGAGGACGGCCGCGCCGCTGCCGGCACGATCCGGCGCAACGTCGCCTCGACGGGTCTCGCCGGCGTCACCGTGCTGGCTGCTCGCGTCGAGCGGGTGCTGGCGCGGCCGCCGGAGCAGCCCTTCGACCTGGTGCTCGCCGACCCGCCCTACCCGCTGGACGACGACGGGCTGGCCGAGGTGCTCGACCTGCTGGTCGCCAACGACTGGCTGGCCGAGCACGCCGCGCTGGTGGTCGAGCGGGCCACCCGCAGCCCGCAGCCGCGGTGGCCGGCCGGCGTCCGGGGCACGGGCGAGCGCGGCTACGGCGAGACGCGGCTGTGGTTCGCCGAGCGGTAGGTTGCCGCGCGTGACCACCTGCGTCTGCCCCGGCTCGTACGACCCGGTGACCCTCGGCCACCTGGACGTCGTCGACCGCGCCCGCGCCCTGTTCGACGACGTCGTGGTCGCGGTGCTGCACAACCCCGACAAGGCCGGGACGTTCGAGGTCGCCGAGCGCGTGCGGCTGCTCGAGCAGAGCCTGGACGGGCGCGAGGGCGTGCGGGTGCTGGAGTTCGGCGGACGGTTGCTCGTCGACGTCTGCACCGAGCTCGGGGCCGCCCACGTCGTGAAGGGCCTGCGCAGCGCGGCGGACTACACCTACGAGCTGCCGATGGCGCTGATGAACCGGCACCTCACCGGCCTCGAGACGGTCTTCGTCACGGCCGACCCGCGCTTCGAGCACGTGTCGAGCTCGCTGGTGAAGCAGGTGAGCGCCTACGGTGGCGACGTCAGCGGGCTGGTGCCGGACGTCGTCCGGGACGCCCTGGTGCGGCGCCGGCGCTGACCCCGGCCGGCCGACGCTCGAGCGAGAGGGACCGCACGTGGACGTGCACGACAAGCTGGACGAGATCACCCGCTACGTCGAGGACGCCCGGGCGATGCCGATGTCGGCGTCCGCGCTGGTCAACCGCGCCGAGCTGCTCGGGCTGCTCGACGACCTGCGCGAGCTGCTGCCCGAGGAGCTGCACCACGCCGACCTGCTGCTCAGCGACCGCGAGGCCGTGGTGGCCCAGGGCCGCACCGAGGCCGAGGAGCTGCTGACCAAGGCCCAGACCGAGCACGACCGGCTGGTCGAGGACACCGAGGTCGTGCGCAGCGCCCGCCTGCGCGCCGCGCAGGTGCAGACCCAGGCCCAGACCGAGGCGCAGCGGCTGCTGTCGGAGGCCGACGACTACGTCGACCGCAAGCTGGGCGACTTCGAGATCACCCTCGACAAGCTCACCCAGCAGGTGCAGCGGGGCCGCCAGCACCTGGCCGAGCGCGCCGCGGCCGACCGCTCGCACGGCCCGACCGCGGACGCCGACCTGGCCACGGTGCAGGACGAGGACGCGGCCGACGGGGGGCGCGCGGACGACGACGAGAAGGTGTTCGACGGCCGCCGCGGGCTCGCCGGGGACGACGAGTTGGGTCGCTGAGCCGTCGTCCGGTAATCTGGTCCGTCGGCCCTGACCGGCCGGAACTGACATCTTCCTGGAGCCTGCGATCTCTCTCGACCCCCGTGCGCCCCTCGTGCTCGACACGCACGAGCTCGGCCGCCGTCCGGGGTCGATGGTCACGGTCTCCCGAGAGGTGCCGGCGCCGGCCGAGATGGGTACCGACGTCATCGGCTTCACCGAGGGCGAGCCCCTGCGGCTCGACCTGCGGCTGGAGTCGGTGATGGAGGGAGTTCTCGTCACCGGCACCGTGCGCGGGCGCGCGACCGGGGAGTGCATCCGCTGCCTCACCGGCCTCGAGGAAGATCTCGAGGTCGAGCTGATGGAGCTGTACGCCTACCCCGGCAAGCGACCCGAGCAGGACGCCGACGAGGACGACGTGCGCGAGCTGGAGGACGACAGGATCGACCTCGAGCCCGCCGTGCGGGACACGGTGGTGCCAGCACTGCCGTTCCAACCGGTGTGCCGGGACGACTGCCCGGGTCTGTGCTCCGAGTGCGGGGCACGCCTGGCGGACGACCCGGGTCACCACCACGACGTGGTCGACCCCCGGTGGGCCGCGTTGCAGGGACTGGCCCCGTCCGAGGGCCAGCAGACCGACGACCAGGAAGAGAACTGACGTGGCTGTCCCGAAGCGGAAGACGTCGCGCTCCAACACCCGCTCGCGCCGGGCGAACTGGAAGACGACCGCCGTGACGCTGTCGGCGTGCCCGCAGTGCCGTGAGCCCAAGCAGCCGCACGTGGCCTGCCCGAGCTGCGGCACGTACGCCGGCCGGCACTACGCCGCCGCCGAGCGGTCCGAGCACCAGGGCTGACCAGGGCAGACGCGCAGCCGCGCGTGTCCCGACCGGCTGACGCCGCCGACCTGCAGACCACGCTGGGTCTGCAGGTCGATGCCGGTTTGCTCGAGCGCGCCCTGACCCACCGCAGCTACGCCTACGAGAACGGCGGGCTGCCCACCAACGAGCGCCTGGAGTTCCTCGGGGACTCGGTGCTCGGGCTCGTCGTCACCGACACGCTCTACCGCACCCACCCCGACCTGCCCGAGGGTCAGCTGGCCAAGCTGCGCGCCTCGGTGGTCAACATGCGCGCGCTGGCCGGCGTCGGACGCACGCTGGGGCTGGGGGAGTACCTCTACCTCGGCCGCGGCGAGGAGGCCACGGGCGGGCGCGACAAGTCCTCGATCCTGGCTGACACCGTCGAGGCCGTGCTCGGTGCCGTGTACCTGGACGCCGGCATGGAGGCCGCCGCCGCGCTGGTGCACCGGATGATCGACCCCCTGCTCGAGCAGGCGGCTTCGCTGGGCGCCGGGCTCGACTGGAAGACCTCGCTGCAGGAGATGACCTCCAGCGCCGGCCTCGGCGTCCCCGAGTACGTCATCGACGAGGAGGGCCCCGACCACGCCAAGGTCTTCAGCGCCGCCGCCCGCGTGGCCGGCGAGGACCTCGGGCACGGCACGGGCCGCAGCAAGAAGGAGGCCGAGCAGCAGGCGGCCGCGACGGCTTGGCAGGCGCTGCGCGAGCGCCACCCCGAGGCCGCGGCCGAGCAGAGCTCCTAGGCCGGCCGGGGGAGTCCTGTGCCCGAGCTGCCCGAGGTCGAGGTGGTCCGCCGCGGCATCGAGACCCACGGGGTCGGCCGCACGGTCTCGCGCGTCGTCGTCCACCACCCGCGCGCCGTCCGTCGGCACCTGCCGGGTGCCACGGACCTCGAGCAGCGGCTGGCGGGCCGCACGCTGGTGGCCGCGCGCCGGCGCGGGAAGTACCTGTGGGTCGACCTCTCCGGGCCCGACGTCGCGCCCGACCACGCGCTCGTCGTCCACCTGGGCATGAGCGGGCAGGTGCTGGTGCACGCGCCGGGCGAGGCCCCCGAGCACCCCCACCTGCGGGTCGAGCTGTCGTTCGCGGACGCCGGGCCCGACCTGCGGTTCGTCGACCAGCGCACCTTCGGCGGCATGGCGCTGGAGCTGCTGGTGCCGGTGGCGGACGCCGTGGGTCCTGACGACCTCGAGAGCGTGCCGTCGTCCGTGGCGCACATCGCGCGCGACCCGTTCGACCCGCGCTACGACCAGGAGCTGGTCGTCGAGCGGGTGCGGCGTCGGCGCACCGGGCTCAAGCGGGCGCTGCTCGACCAGACCGTCGTCTCGGGGATCGGCAACATCTACGCCGACGAGGCGTTGTGGCGGGCCCGCCTGCACGGGGCACGGCCGACCGAGACGCTGCGCCGGCCCGAGGTGCGCCGGGTGCTCGACGCGGCCGCCGAGGTGATGGGCGAGGCGCTGGGGCAGGGCGGGACGTCGTTCGACGCCCTGTACGTGAACGTCAACGGCGAGAGCGGGTACTTCGACCGCTCGCTCGCGGTGTACGGGCAGGAGGGCCAGCCGTGCCGTCGGTGCGGGACGCCGGTCCGACGCGACGCGTTCATGAACCGTTCCAGCTTCAGCTGCCCCCGCTGCCAGCCGCGCCCGAGGAACGCCCGCTGGTGAGTCGCGTGCACGTGCTGCTGATGAGCGACACGCACCTGCCAGGTCGGGCGCGCGACCTGCCCGCGCCCCTGTGGGACGCCGTCGACGCCGCGGACGTCGTCGTGCACGCGGGGGACTGGGTGGAGCCGGCGCTGCTCGACCGGCTGGAGCAGCGGGCGGCGCGCGTGGTGGGGGTGCACGGCAACAACGACGGCGCCGAGCTGCGCGAGCGCCTGCCCGAGGTGGCGCGGGTCGAGCTGGCGGGCGTGCGCGTCGCGGTGGTGCACGAGACCGGCGGCAAGGACGGGCGCGAGCGCCGGATGCGCGCCCTGTTCCCGGACGTCGACCTGCTGGTCTTCGGGCACAGCCACATCCCGTGGGACACCGAGGCCGACGGGTTGCGCCTGCTCAACCCGGGCTCGCCGACCGATCGCCGCAGCCAGCCCTGCTTCACCTGGATGACCCTCGACCTCTTCGACGGACGGGTCGAGGACGTCGTCCTGCACCGGCTCCCGCCGGGTCACGCCGGGCAGTAGTGACGTCCCGCCTCGGCCGACGAGGGCGAGGCCTTCCGCGAACCGCGGGCCGGGTCTAGCCTCGGACGGCGCGCCGCGACGTCCGGCCGTCGGCCGGCCACGGCACGCCTCGTAGGGGAGGCGCATCGTGCGACGTCATCTGCTGGCTGCTGCGGTACTCGTCACCATCGCCGGGTTCACCGGCGCCCAGGCGGCGTCGGCCGGCCCTCCGAGCGGTGACCGGCACCACCCGGGCGGCGACCAGATCACCAACGTCGTGGTGATCTACCAGGAGAACCACAGCTTCGACAACCTGTTCGGCACCTGGGGCGAGGTGGGCGGCCAGCACGTCGACGGGCTCGCCGACGCCACGCCGCAGTCCCGGACCCAGGTGGCGCAGGACGGGACCGCCTACGGCTGCCTGCTGCAGGTGGACGTGAACCTCACCAGCCCGCCGCAGGACGGCTGGTGCCAGGACCCGGCCCACGGCGTGCCGTCGAGCGCGTTCGCCAACGGCCCCTTCACCATCGACGCCTTCATCGGCCCGCAGGACACCACCTGCCCGACGCCCGGCCAGACCGGGGTGGGCAACGGCGTGCCGAAGGGCACCGGGCTGAGCGGTGGCTGCACGCGGGACCTCGTGCACCGCTTCTACCAGGAGAAGTACCAGATCGACGGCGGGCGCCAGAACCGGTACGTCACGGGCAGCGACGCGGTCGGGCTGACCATGGGTGGCTACGACACCCGGCAGCTGCCGATCTACCGGTACCTGCACGGGCGCCACGCGCCGAACTACGTCGTGGCGGACCGCTTCTTCCAGGGCGCCAACGGCGGGTCGTTCCTCAACCACCAGTACCTCATCGCCGCACGTGCCCCCGTCGACACCTCGGGCGGCACCTTCGGCGGTGCCCTCCACACCAAGCTCGACGCGGCCGGGATGCCCACGAGCTACCCGTTGTACGTGGCCGGCCCGAACACGGTCGACGGCTCGGCCGTCGTCGACGGCCAGCTGACGCAGGCCTGCGCGGACGGCGCCACCGCGGACTTCGCGCACGCCTGCGGGAACTGGGCGGTCAACACCGTGCAGCCCGGCCAGGCGCCGGCCGGCCGCGGGGCGAAGATCCCGCTCGTCGACGACACCCGCTACCCCAACATCGGCGACCGGCTGTCGGCCGCCCACGTCAGCTGGGCCTGGTACTCCGGTGGTTGGGCGGACGCGGAGGCCGGGCACCCCGGGCCGCTGTTCCAGTACCACCACCAGCCGTTCAACTACTTCGCCGCCTACGCGCCCGGCACCCCCGGTCGGACCCACCTCAAGGACGAGACGGCGTTCTTCTCGGCCGCTCGTCACGGCACGCTGCCCGCGGTCAGCTTCGTCAAGCCGTACGGCGCCGAGAACGAGCACCCGGGCTACGCGAGCGAGCCGGACGGCAGCGACCACCTGGTCGACCTGGTCGAGGCCGTGCAGAACGGTCCCCAGGCCCGTCACACGGTCGTCGTCGTGACCTACGACGAGTTCGGCGGGCAGTGGGACCACGTCTCGCCGCCCGGCACCGGCTCGACCGTCGGAGCGCACGACGCGTTCGGCCCGGGCACGCGCATCCCGGCCCTGGTCATCTCGAAGGCGTTCACCCGGTCCGGGGTCGACCACACGGTCTACGACACGACCTCGATCATCGCCAGCATCGAGCGTCGGCTCGGCCTGCAGCCCGTGGCGGAGCGCGACGCGCGCGTCAACGACCTCGCGCCGGCCCTGGCCCGGGGAGGGATCAGGAGCCGCTGACGACGGCCGGGCGGTGGTGCCGCCACTCGCGGTCGACCTCGAGGCCGACGTCGAGGTACAGCCGCAGCGCGTTCTCGTTGAGCGCCGAGACGCCGAGGCCGAGCTGGCGGGCGCCCGCCGCGCGCAGGCGCAGCAGCACCTCGAGCAGCAGCGCCCGGCCCAGGCCGCGCCCACGGTGCTCGCGCGCCACCGCGAGCTGCGACGCCCAGCCGGTGCCGTCCGACCACACCCGGCCCAGCACGACGCCGACCAGCTCGTCGCCCGCGCGGGCCAGGACCAGCTGGTCGCGCGGGACGTCGTCGACGAAGATCTCGCGCCACTCCTCGAGCGGGCGCTCGTGGTGACCGGGCACGTCCGACCAGCCGGCCCGCCGGTAGACCAGGTCGTGCACGGCCGCGACGTCGTCGTCCGCGAGGTCGCTCGGGCGCACGTCGTCGGGCCAGGTCGGGCTGGTGACCGGCCACGCGTCGGAGACGAGCCGGATCAGCTCGAACGACGAGCGGTCGTGCTCCCAGCCGTGGCGGGCCAGGGCGTCGAGCAGCACGACGTCGCGCGAGAGCGCTTCGACGCCGACCGCACCGGCTGATCGCAGCCAGGGGAGGAGGTCGTCGTACGCAGCGCGCTGGTCGACGTCCGGGTGGACGACGAGGGTGGTGTCGGGCGGGTCGCCCCAGGTCCACGCGAAGGCGACGAGGCCGTCGTCGTCGTCCAGCAGCAGCCGGCTGCGGGTGTCGAGCGGCTCGACGCGGCGGAAGGCGAGGTCGACCTCGGACTCGTCCTGCTCTGGCGCCCCGAACCAGTGCGTGTCGTTGACCGCGTAGAGCGCGGTGATGGCTGCAAGGTCGCCGCGGACGGCGCTGCGCGCGTGCATGGTCAGGGACCCTAGGGCGCTGGACGCCTTGCGGTCACAGGCTTTTCAGCGGGTGACGGGGCCGTGGGTGGGACCGTCGTCCTGCGCGGTGCTGCGCACGAGGCGCACCAGCTGCCGCCCGTCGTGGTCGACCAGCACCAGCTCGTCGCCGTCGGTGGCGACCGCTCCGGCCGTGGCCCACCAGCCGGCGATGGCGACGTTCTGGCAGCCGATCAACGTGCTGGGTCCGGACGTGACCTCCACCTGGCCTGGTGCGATCAGGCGCCACGTGCCGGCCGTGTCGTTGCAGCCGTCGGACGCCGTCCAGGTGCCGTCGGCCTGCACGTCGAGCGCGGGTGCCTTGCGACGTCCGACCCCGCCCACCCCGGCGTCGGGGGCGGGTACCCAGCGTCCGACGACGGCGTCGTCCGACGCGGCCGTCGTGCCGGGCGGGAGAGGTACTGCCGTCGTCGGTTCGGTGCTGGAGGTCGGCGGGTTGGCAGACGGCGTCGGCGGGCCGTCCGCGGCACCGGTCGTGGTGCCGCAGCCGCCGAGCAGCAGCGCCAGCGCCGCCGCGGCGGCCAGCGTCCGGCGAGGTGCAGCCCAGGTCGTCACGGTGGTGGGACGCCCGCGCTCGTGCGGCGGTTCCCTCGATTTCTTGGAGCGGCCGTGGGCCTGTGGATGACGAGGGCGGGGTGTCGGTGGGTCTGGCTAGGTTGGTGGGTATGAGTTCCGTTGCGGTGCAGCAGGTTTCGACCGGTGGCGTGTCGCCGCTGGTTGAGCGCTGCCGGGCGGTGGCGCGGCGGGTGATGCGTGCGGATGCGGACCGGTTGGAGCTGGTGGGTGAGGTGCTGGCCGGGTGCGAGGCGGACGTGCCGGCGGCGGGGTTGCGGGTGGCGGACCGTGCGGTGTTCGTGCGGGAGGTCGCCACGAGCGAGGTGGCGGCGACGTTCGCGGTCTCCGAGCACACCGCGGCGGGCTGGGTGGGGTTGGCGGAGCGGTTGGCGCGGGTGCTGCCGGTGGCGTTGGGCGCGTTGCGGGCCGGGGTGCTGGACCTGCCGCGAGTGCAGGTGCTGGCCGAGGCGACGGCGGTGCTGGACGACGCGACCGCCCAGGTCGTGGCAGGGCGGCTGGTGGCGGGGGCGGGGGCGCAGGTGTTCGACGGGCCGTCGCCGCGGGCGTGGAAGGCGCGGGTGGAACGGGCGGTGGTGCGCGCGGACGCGGACGCGGCGCGTCGCCGTCATGAGCGGGAGCGGGCGGCCCGGGCGGTGCGGGCCTGGGCGGGCGTGGACGGCGGTGCGGTGTTCCAGCTGCGCGCGCCCGTAGCGGATGTCGCGATGGTCGAGCAGGTGGTCGACGACCTGGCGCATGCCGGACCCGACCATGACGAGCAGGGCGGGCGGCTGACGCTGGACCAGCGCCGCGCCGACGCCGTCATCGCCCTGTTCCGCCGCATCCGCGACCAGCAGGCGCTGCCGGTGGTCCCGGTGCGCCGCAGCGCCGAGCTGGGGTTGGTGGTGCACGCCGACACCCTGTTCGGTGACGGGCCGCGCCGCGGCGCCCTGGGTCAGCAGCGCGGCCTGGGCCGCCCGGCCGTCCTGGACCCGGTGTCCGCGCGCCGCGAAGCATCCCGCCAGCTGCAGACGCCCCGTCCGCGCCCGTGCAGGTGCTGGTCGTCGACCGCGACGGCGCCCTCGAGCACGTGGTCCGCGTCCCCGCCGCAGCCTGCGCGAGCCGCGAGGCACTGGCCAACGCGGTCATGAGCGCGCCGAGACACCCGCTGGCCACCGACCGCTACGCGCCGACCACCGCGATCACCCGGCACGTGCACGCCGCAGCACCCACCTGCTCGGCCTACGACTGCCCCCGCACCGCCCACCGCTGCGACCTCGACCACGACGACCCCTGGCCCCGCGGACCCACCAGCGTCGCCAACCTCGACCCCAAGTGCCGCAAGCACCACCAGGCCAAGACCCACGCCCTGGTGCACACCCACCTGACCACCGACGGACCACGCACCGTCACCTGGACCTACCGATCCGGGCTCCAGGTCACCACCACCCCCGACCCCCTGCCCGGCTGCCCCTGAACGCCGGCGACCGCGTCAGCCGGTCTGGAGCTCGGCCCGCACGTCGGGCGACACGGTGCCGTCACGGTCGGCCGGGGTCCAGCCCTGCCCGCGGTCCCACTGCGACCCGCAGCCCTCGCACCGGAAGCGCGGCAGCGCGCCGTCCGGGGAGGTGGGGTCGCGGCGCCAGGCGCACAGGGCCTGGCACGCGTGCTGCTCGAGGAAGGTCATCACCCCCATCATCGCCGCCGCGCCCCGGACCCGCTCTACGGTGGAGCGGTGGAGGACTTCGACGACGCCTCGGGCACGGCCCGGCTGACGGTCTTCGTCCGGGGGCAGGTGCAGGGGGTCGGGTTCCGCTGGTGGACCCGCGCTCGCGCGCTCGAGCTCGGGCTGCGCGGGGAGGCCACGAACCTGGACGACGGCCGCGTGCAGGTGGTGGCGCAGGGTCCGCGCGGCGCGTGCCTGCGCCTGCTGGAGCTGCTGGCCGAGCAGCCGAGCACGGCGGGCCGTCCGGGCACCGTCAGCGGCACCACCGACCAGTGGGCGCCCCCGCGCGGCGAGCTCGCCGGGTTCGTCGAGCGCTGACCGCGCGGCGGCGCGGTCCGGCCCGCGCCGGGCGGTAGTCTGGCGGGCACTTCCCCGCGTCACAGCCACCACCAGCACTGCAGTCGGCCAGGAGCGAGCGCCCGGTGTACCTCAAGAGCCTCACCCTGCGGGGATTCAAGTCCTTCGCGTCCGCGACCACGTTGAACCTCGAGCCGGGGATCACGTGCGTCGTCGGCCCGAACGGCTCCGGCAAGTCCAACGTCGTCGACGCGCTGTCGTGGGTCATGGGCGAGCAGGGGGCCAAGAGCCTGCGCGGCGGCAAGATGGAGGACGTCATCTTCGCCGGCACCTCCGGCCGTCCGCCGCTGGGCCGGGCCGAGGTCAGCCTGACGATCGACAACACCGACGGCGCCCTGCCGATCGAGTACTCCGAGGTCACGATCACCCGCACGATGTTCCGCGGCGGCGGCTCGGAGTACACGATCAACGGCACCGCCTGCCGGCTGCTCGACGTCCAGGAGCTGCTCAGCGACTCCGGAATCGGCCGCGAGATGCACGTGATCGTCGGGCAGGGCCAGCTCGACGCCGTCCTGCGGGCCACGCCCGAGGAACGACGCGGCTTCATCGAGGAGGCGGCCGGCGTCCTGAAGCACCGCAAGCGCAAGGAGAAGGCGCTGCGCAAGCTCGAGGCGATGCAGGCCAACCTCACGCGCGTGAGCGACCTGACCGCCGAGATCCGCCGCCAGCTCGGCCCCCTCGGGCGCCAGGCCGAGGTGGCGCGCAAGGCCGTCGTCGTCCAGACCGACCTGCGCGACGCCCGCCTGCGGCTGCTCGCCGACGACCTGGCGCAGCTCACCAGCACGCTCGAGGCCGAGGTGGCCGACGAGACCGCCCTGCGCCAGCGCCGGGCCGAGGTCGAGCACGCCCTGGCCGAGGCGCGCAGCACGCTCGCGCGGCTCGAGGAGGCCGCCCAGGCCGAGGCGCCGCTGGTCTCGCGCACGCAGGAGACCTGGTACCGGCTCAGCAGCCTGCGCGAGCGGCTGCGCTCCACCGAGGGAGTGGCGCGCGAGCGCCTGCGCCTGCTGGCCAGCGAGAGCGACGAGACCGTGGCCACCGGCCGCGACCCCGAGCAGCTCGCCGCCCAGGCCGCCGAGGTGCGCGAGCAGGAGCGCGGGCTGGCCGACGAGATCAGCGGGCACCGCGAGGCGCTGCAGACCGCGGTCGTCGAGCGGCAGGTCGCCGACCAGGCCGCCGCCGCCGCTCAGCAGGCGCTCGCCACCCGGCTGCGCGCCGCGGCCGAC
>NZ_BAAGXY010000084.1:0-41114 GCF_054779595.1 Angustibacter peucedani | reverse complement strand
GTCGGCGGGGTGCGCGTGGGCCACGAGGGGGTGCTGAAGGGGCCGGCGTCGTTGCACCGCAAGGTCGGCGGCGAGCTGGCCGACGCACGCACCGCGCTGGCCGACCGCTCCCCGGCCCGGGTGGCCGGCCGGGTCAACGACACCGTGCGGTACACGGTGGTGCTGGACGACGAGGCGTACGTGCGCGGCACGGTGCGCACGGTGCAGGCGCTGCGGGACGAGGGCTTCGAGCTGGCGGCCGCCAAGAGCACCTGGGGTGGACCGCGGTACCAGGGCGTGAACCTCACCCTGCGCGACCCCGCGACGGGCCGGCTGCTCGAGGTGCAGGTGCACACCCCCGGCAGCTGGCACGCGACCGTGCGCACGCACCACGACTACGAGCTGTACCGCGACGCCGGGATCCACCCTGCGCTCAAGGCACACCTCGAGCGGGTGATCGGCGCGGAGTACGACCGGGTGCCGCGGCCGGCCGGCGTGCAGGCCCTGCGCGACGCCCTCGACGCCGTCGGCACCGACGTCCGGCCGGTCTCGTCGGCCGGCACGCTGCCGCACGACGCCTGGGCGCTCGCGCGGCACGGCGTCCCGCACGCGGCGCTGGTCGCGGCCGGGGCACGGGGCGACGGGCAGCAGGTCGGAGGGCAGCAGGGCGGAGAGCAGCAGGCTGCGCGACGGTGAGACGATCACGGCGGCGCGGGCCCCGCCCGCCTGACCGGGTGCGTCCCGGTCGCACGGTCCCGAGCGAGAGGAACGGTCGATGGGTGCACTGGACGGTCGCGTGGCGCTGGTCACGGGTGGAGCGCGCGGCATCGGAGCCGCGACGGCCCGCCGGCTGGCTGCTGACGGCGCCACGGTCGCCCTGCTCGACCTCGACGAGGCCAGCGCCGCGGCCACGGCGGCCGCGATCTCGCCGGACGCGATCGGCGTGGGCGCCGACGTCACCGACGCCGCCGCGGTCGAGCAGGCCGTGGGCCGGGTGGTCGAGCAGCTCGGCGGGCTGCACGTCCTAGTCAACAACGCCGGCGTGACGCGCGACAACCTGCTGTTCAAGCTGACCGAGGACGACTGGGACACCGTGATGGCGGTGCACCTCAAGGGTGCGTTCAACGCGAGCAAGGCGGCGCAGGCGCACTTCGTGCCGCAGAAGTACGGCCGGATCATCAACCTCTCGAGCGTCTCGGCGCTCGGCAACCGCGGCCAGGCCAACTACAGCGCCGCGAAGATGGGTCTGCAGGGCTTCACGCGCACCCTCGCCATCGAGCTCGGGCCGTACGGCGTCACCGTGAACGCGGTGGCCCCCGGCTTCGTCGTGACGGAGATGACCGACGCCACGGCGCAGCGGTTGGGCATCACGCCCGAGCAGCTGCAGGCGGCCAGCGCGGAGGCCACGCCGGTGCGACGGGTCGGCCAGCCCGACGACATCGCCAACGCCATCGCGTTCTTCGCGAGCGAGGCGTCGGGCTTCGTCACCGGGCAGACGCTGTACGTCGACGGCGGCGCCAAGCTCTAGCCGGCTGCCGGCCAGTCACGGCCTCGGGGGTCAGGGGCGCAGCGTGCCGTCGTCCGTCATGCCCCGGCGACGCAGCTCGGCCACCAGCTCGGTGCCGTTCGGCGCGCGCAGCCAGGGGACGTCGGAGCCGGCGCGGTCCGGGCCGCGCTCCTCGGCCCGCTGGCCGGGCAGCGGGGTCGGCGTGCCGTGCGTCAGCACCTGCTCGGTCAGTCCCAGCTGCCGGATCGCGACGAGCCGCACCCGGTCGGGCCGGGCCCAGACGAGCTCGTCGTACAGCGCGGGGTCGTGCTGGCCGTCGTCCCCGACCAAGACCCAGCTCAGCTGCGGCAGCTCGTCCATCAACCGGCGCAGGGTGCGGCGCTTGTGGTCCTGGCCCGAGCGGAACCAGCCCTCGGGAGTGGGACCCCAGTCGGTGAGCAGCAGGGGGCCGTCGGGGAAGCCGCGCCGGCGCAGAAACCGTTGCAGCGCGGGGGCCAGGTTCCAGGCGCCGGTCGAGACGTAGACGACGAACGCGTCCGGCGCCGAGCGGGTCAGCGTGCGGTAGAGCTCGGCCATGCCGGGCACCGGGCGCCGCGACTCCTCGTGCCGCACGAAGGTGTTCCAGAAGGCCAGGAACGGTCGTGGCAGCGCGGTGACGAGCACGGTGTCGTCGACGTCCGACACGACGCCGAGCCGCTCGTCCGCGCCGACGACGCGCAGCGGTGCCTCGGCCACGGCCGAGCCGCTGATCCGCATCTCGGCCGTGTGCCAGCCGGGCGTGAGGTCGGCCGGCACGAGCAGGTCGACGTAGCCGCCGCGCCCGCACTCCACGACGTGCCGCTGACCGCCGACGTCGACGGTCACCGGCACGCCACCGAGCTTGGCGCTGACGAAGTGCCGCCAACCGCGCACGGCGACGTCGGCGCGCTCACCCGTGCCGGGCGGCGAGAGCAGGACCCGGCCGAGGACGCGGACCCAGCCGTCGGTGCCGTACCCGGTGTACGGGATCACCCGAGGACGCCAGCCGCGGCGGTGCAGCAGCCGGGACAGCGCGCGGTTGAGCGCGTCCTCCGTGCGGGCCGCGCGGTGCATGACGTCGTGCGCGCCGCTCCGCTCGGTGGTCACGACGCCACCCTACGGGCGGACCGGGGGTCAGGCCGCCTGCAGGCGGTCCAGCTCCGCGTCGTACTCGCGGGCGAGGCGGGCGACCAGGTCGAGGTCGTCGACCTCGACGGCCTGGTTCACGCGCTCGATGTAGATGATCTCGAGGGCGGTGCGTGCAGTGCTCATGGTGAGAGCCCTTCTGGGTGGGGACCCCGACGACTGCTCGGACGTCGTCGTCTCACCGGCGCGCAGGTTCGCGCTCGTGCACAGCCACTGGTGGCCCACCACCAGTGTAGGCGGGGCGCGGGGACGAGCTGATCATGACAACGCTGTCGGCCGCGTGAGGGCCGTCACGCCGCGCGACGGGGTCAGATCCCCTGCCAGCCGGGCTTCCCGCGCCAGACCTGCTCGTAGTAGTCGCGGTGGCGCAGGCCGCTCGCGGCAGCCGGGTCGAGCAGCACGGTGACGTGCGGGTGCAGCTGCAGCACCGACGCCGGGCAGCTGGCGCTGACCGGTCCCTCCACCGCGTCGGCGACCGCCTGCGCCTTGCCCTCGCCGGTGGCGAGCAGGACCAGGTGGCGCGCCTCCCCGATCGTGCCCAGCCCCTGGGTGATGACGTGGTGCGGGACGTCGTCCGGCGCGTCGAAGAACCGGGCGTTGTCGGAGCGGGTGCGCGCGGTGAGGGTCTTGACCCGGGTGCGCGACGCCAGCGACGAGCCGGGCTCGTTGAACGCCAGGTGCCCGTCGCTGCCGATGCCGAGCAGCTGGAGGTCGACGCCGCCCGCGTCGGCGATGGCGCGCTCGTAAGCCGCGCACGCCCGCGGGACGTCGGACGCCGCGCCGTCGGGTGCCTGCACCTGGCCCGGGTCGAGGTCGACGCGGCTCACGAGCTCGCGGTGGATGACCTCGCGGTAGGACTGCGGGTGCCCCGGCGGCAGCCCCACGTACTCGTCGAGGGTGAAGGCGCGAGCCGCGGCGAGCGACAGCGTTCCCGCGGCGCAGCGGTCGGCGAGCTCGTCGTAGACCGGCAGCGGGCTCGAGCCCGTGGCCAGGCCGAGCACCGTGGACCCGTTGCGCTGCAGCAGGTCCGCGATCGCGTCGGCGACCAGCGCGGCCCGGTGATGCTCGTCCGGGAGGACGACGACCTCCATGTCCTGCCTCTCCTCAGCCGTCCAGCTCGACGCCGTCGCGCAGCACCCGGACGACGTCGAGGGCGTCGTCCAGGACGACGACGTCCGCCGGGTCGCCGGGTCGCAGCCGGCCGAGACCGGCCGCGGCGGCACCCAGCAGTCTGGCCGGTCGCGTCGTGGCGGCGGCCACCGCGTCCGCCACGGCCGCCCCGCAGCGCACGGCCTCGCGGACGCCGCCGGCCATCGAGCCGACGCTGCCGGCGATGGTGCCGTCGGGGTCGCGGGCCACGCCGTCCCGGACGACGACGCTGCTGTCGCCGAGGGCGTACCGGCCGTCGCCACGACCGGCGGCCGCCATGGCGTCGGTGACCAGCACCCAGCGGTCGCCGGCGGCGGCGAGCGCGAGCCGCACGGTGTCGTCGGCGAGGTGCACGCCGTCGCAGATCAGCTGCACGTGCACCTCGGGCCGGGTCAGCGCCACGGCGGCGAGACCCGGCGACCGGGCGCTGAGCGGCGTCATGGCGTTGAACAGGTGCGTGGCGGTGCGGGCTCCGGCGTCCACCGCCGCGTGAGCCTCGACGGCACGAGAGGCGCTGTGCCCCAACGAGACCAGCAGCCCGCGCTCGACGGCCCACGAGACGAGGTCCAGCGCGCCGGGCAGCTCGGGCGCCAGGGTCAGGCCGACCACCGGACCGCCGGCGACCAGCTCGGCCAGCCCGTCGACGTCCGGCAGACGGAGGTGCTCGGGCGCGTGCACTCCGGCCCGCTCCGGGGAGAGGTACGGCCCCTCGAGCGCGGCCCCGAGCAGCCGCGCCGCCCCGGGGGCCGGCGCGGTGCGCGCCTGCTCGGCGACCTCCAGCGCGCGCAGGGTCGTCTTGGCGGGCGAGGTCACGAGGTTGGCGACGTACGCGGCGACGCCGGCCCGGGCGAGCGCGCGCCCGGCCTCCAGCCAGCCGTCGAGGTCGGCGTCGAGGAGGTCGACTCCCCCGTAGCCGTTGACCTGCAGGTCGACGAAGCCGGGGACGGCGAGCCCGCCGCGTCCCGGCGGGAGCCCGACCTCGACCACCCGGCCGTCGGCCACGCGGACGTCGCCGGGCACGTGGACGTCGTCGACGAGCGCCGCGGCGACGCCGAGGGTTCGCGAGCCGGACCCGGTCACGAAGCGGCCGAACCAGCAGCGTCGCGGGACTCCTGGGCGTCGCGCGCCAGCAGCGCGGCCCCCACGGCCGCCACCGGCGAACCGGGTGGAAGCAGCTCGACCCGGTGCGGCAGGTCGAGCGCCGCGAGGAACCGCGAGCCCTGCTGCGCGGACTGCAGCTCGCGGTGGACGGCCGAGAGCAGCGGTTGTCCGACCTCGGTGACGCCACCGGCCAGCACGACGGTCTCGACGTCCCAGGTCAGCACGAGCAGCCGGACGGCGTCCGCGACGCCGCGCGCGAAGTCGGCGACCACCTCGGCCGCCTTCTCGTCGCCGTCCGCGGCGGCCTGCCACGCAGTCGGCGTGCCGTCGACCAGCGGCCACGCCGCGGCCAGGGCGGCGCCGGACGCGAGGGTCTCGAGGCAGCCGCGCTGCCCGCACGGGCACCAGGCACCGGCCGGGTCGACGGGGACGTGACCGATCTCGCCGGCCGCCCCGCGCGCCCCCCGGTGCAGGTGGCCGCCGACGACGAGGCCGGCCGCGAGCCCGGTGCCGATGCTGAGCAGCGCGAGGTCGCCCGGGGTGCCGCGCAGCCGCCACGCGCCGAGGGCCGCGGCGTTGACGTCGTTCTCGACCACCGCGGGGGCACCCAGCGCGGCAGCCAGGTGCGCGGCCAGGTCGACCGGGTCGGCCCCCAGCTCGAGGTTCACGGCGTGCGACACCGCACCGCTGCCGGGCTGCACCAGGCCGGGCACCCCGACACCGGTGGCCACCAGGTCCGACGGCGTCGCCCCGGCCTTCGCCAGCGCCTGCCGCACCGCGTCGGTCGCCGACCCCACCACGCCCTCGGGACCGCGCCGGGTGCGCACCCGGGCCCGCCCCAGGACGCTGCGGTCGCCGTCCAGCACGACCGCGAGCACCTTGGAGCCGCCGATGTCGACGCCCGCGACGAGGTCACGGGTCACCGGGGGTCCCCCTCGCCGGCGAGCAGGTCGTCCAGCGCACGGCCCGAGACCGCCGAGGCCCCCCAGGTGCGCACCGTCACGACGTCGCTGCCCTCGCTGCCGTCGCTGCTGTCGCTGCCGTCGCTGGGGCCGGGCCAGCCGAGGTCGACGACCACGGCGTCCGGACGGCGGGCTCGCAGCTGCCGCACCGCGTCGCGCACCCACGCGTGGCGGTGGACGTCGCGCGCCAGCACCACGAGCGGCGCGTCGTCGAGGTCGTCCCACGGCCGGTCGCCGTCGTGCACGTCGACCGCACGTCGTCCGGCGAGCACCCGCCCGTCCGGCGGCAGGCCCCACGGCGCACGGCCGACGGCCTCGTTGCTGGCCGTGACGAGCCGGAGCACCTGGGCGCCGCCGGGGACCGGCAGACTGCCGGACCCCGCGATGAGGTCGAGGGCACGTGCCGCAGCGGTCGCGCTCGCGGCGGCATCGCTCGCGGCGTCGCCGAGCCCCCCGGAGCCGGCCGTGGACGCCGCCTCGCGCAGGCGGGAGAGCTGCGCGCCCGTGCGGTCGACGCGGTCAGCGGCCTCGGCCAACCGGTCCAGGGCCAGCGACCCGTCGGCCACGGCTCGCTCGACGGCGTCGACGACGTCCAGCACGCCCTGCTCGGTGAACTGCGAGCCCAGGCAGAGCAGGTCGACCCCGGCGTCGAGGGCCAGCACCGCAGCGGCGGGGATGCCACGGCCCTCGCTGGCGCCGCGCATGTCGAGGGCGTCGCTGACGAGCAGCCCCTCGAACCCGACGTCCTCGCGCAGCAACCGGGTCGCGGCGCGGCTGAGCGTCGCGGGTCGTGCCGGGTCGAGCGCGCGGACGACGACGTGCGAGGTCATCACCGCCACCGCAGCGGCGCGGACGCCGGCCACGAAGGGCACCAGCTCGCGCTCGCGCAGCACCTCGAGCGGCGGGTTCACGGTCGGCAGGGCCAGGTGCGAGTCGACCGTGGTGTCGCCGTGCCCCGGGAAGTGCTTCAGGCAGGCACCGGCACCGGCCTCCTGCACGCCGCGCACCCAGGCGTCGACGTGCCGGGCGACCTGCTGCGGCTCGGCGCCGAAGCTGCGCACGCCGATCACCGGGTTGTCGGGCGTGGTGTTGACGTCGGCCACTGGGCCGAGGTCGAGGTCGACGCCGTGCGCGATCAGCTGGCGGCCCACGTCGCGGGCCACGGCGCGCGTGAGCTCGAGGTCGTCGGCCCGGCCGAGCACGGCGTGGCCGGCGTGAGGGCTGCCAGTGCGGTAGTGGAGGCGGGTGACGTCGCCGCCCTCCTCGTCCAGCGAGGTGATGGCGGCCGGCCGCGCGGCGTGGACGGCGGCGTTGAGCGCGGCGATCTGCTCGAGCTCGAGCACGTTGCTGCCGTAGAGGCAGATCCCGCCGAGGCCGTCGTCGAGCAGCCCGGCCGCCCACGCGGGCAGCTCCGGGCCCCCGAACGAGGCCAGCAGCACGCGCAGCGCGAGCTCGCGGACGTCGGCCATGTCAGCCCTTCACCGCACCGGAGACCAGGCCGGACGACATCCGGCCCTGGACGAACACGAAGAAGACGATGACGGGGATGGTCATCAGCGTCGACCCGGCCATGATGGCGCCCCAGTCGGTGCCGCTGTTGACCTGGCGGAACGAGCGCAGCCACACCGGCAGGGTGAGGTGGTCGGGACGGTTCATCAGCACCAGCGCCATGACGAACTCGTTCCAGGCCTGGATGAAGGCGAAGACGCCGGTGGCCACCAGGCCCGGCCCGATCAGCGGCAGCGTCACCGAGCGGAACGACCGCAGCCGGCTGCAGCCGTCGATCATCGCGGCCTCCTCCAGCTCGACGGGGATGCCGGCGACGAACCCGCGCAGCGTCCAGATCGTGAAGGGCAGGACGGACGCGACGTACACCGCGGTCAGGCCCAGCACGGTGTTGGTGAGGTGCCAGCCGTCGAGCAGCCGGAACATCGAGATGATCAGCGCCTCGCCGGGGAGCATCTGCACCACGAGGATCACGAGCACGAACGCACGCCGGCCGACGAAGGTGAAGCGCGTGACGGCCAGGGCGGCGAGCAGCGCGACGAGCAGGGCGACCACGACCGTCGCGACCGTGACGACGAGGCTGACCCGCAGCGCGTCGACGAACGGGAACTGGCTGTCGCCCTGCAGCACCGTGCGGTAGTTGCCGACCGTCGGGTGCACGGGCGCGAACGTCGGGTCGACGTTGCGGATCAGGTCGTTGGGCAGGAACGAGGTGCTGACCATCCAGTAGACGGGGAACACCGACGCGACGATCACGACCAGCCCGGCAGCCGTGAGGGCCAGCCGCTGCAGCCGGCCGGGCTTGCGGCGTCCGGCCCGACGGCGGGTGCGGGCGACCGGGACCGCGGCGGGAGCCGGGACGGCGGCCGCCCCGGGCACGGCGGTGGAGGCGGTCACAGCGCGTCCTGCCGCACGACCTGGCGCACGTAGACGAACGACGTGGCGAGCATGATGACGACGAGGATCACGGCGATGGCGCTCCCGGTGTCGAAGCGGCCCTGCGCCACGCCGACCTGGTAGATGTACACCCCGATCGTGCTCGTCTTCGAGGTGATCCCGCCGGCGTCCTGCAGGGCGAAGATCTGGGTGAAGACGCGCAGGTCCCAGATCACCTGCAGGACGGTGAGGATCAGGACGACGGGGCGCAGCAGCGGGTAGGTGATGCGCCGGAACCGTTGCGCCGCAGAGGCTCCGTCGAGCTGGGCGGCCTCCATCAGCTCCTCCGGCACCTGGGTCAGCGCGGCGTACAGGGTGAAGGCCACGAACGGCACCGACTGCCACGTGATGACGACGGTGGCGACCGCGAAGAACGACAGCGGCTGGATCAGCCACGAGTGGCCGGTCATGTCCATGCCGGCGGCGCTGAGCAGCCAGTTCACGACGCCGTACTGGGTGTCGAACATCCACCCCCAGATGACGATCGCGGTGAGCGCCGGCATGGCCCAGGCGAGCAGCAGCGCCACGGTGACACCGAAGCGCATGACCCGTCCGAGCCGGGTCAGCAGCAGCGCCACCAGCATGCCGAGCACCATGGTGAGGGCGACGTTGACGCCGCAGAACGCGGCGCTGCGGGCCAGGACGACCCAGAACTGCCGGTCGGTCAGGACTCGCGTGTAGTTGTCGAGGCCGACGAACTCCGGCGGGGCGCCGAAGACCTGCGCCCGGCCGTACTTCTGGGTCGACATCACCAGCAGCCGCCACAGCGGGTAGCCGGTGAGCACCACCAGCACCGCGACCGCGGGGACCAGCAGCAGGTGGGGCAGGGACGGACGACGTCGGCGCAGCGTGACGGCGATCCCGCTCATCCCTTGCTCCCTCCTGCGGTGGATGGTCGTTCCTCGGTCGGGTGCTGGTGGTGCTTCGTGCGGACCGGCGTCAGCGGTTGAGCGCGGCGGTGATCTTGGTGTCAGCCGCGGTGGCCAGCTGCTGCACGTCGCCGCCCTTGGCGATCTGGACGAACAGGTCCTCCAGGATCTTGTCGGACTCGACGTTGGCCCAGCCCGGTGCGGCCGGCGTCAGCTTGGTGTTGCTGGCCGCCTGCGAGATGGCCTTGGCCACGTCGTCGTTGCCCAGCGAGCTGAACAGCGACGTCTTGGCCGGGATGAGGCCGGCCGCGGCCATCTTGGTCTGGTACCCGTCGCTCAGGATCACCTTGAGCAGGTTGTAGGCCAGGTCGGGGTGCTTGGACTTCGCGGCGATCGCGATGTTGGACCCACCGAGGAAGACCGGGGCGGTCTGGCCGGCCGTGGTGCCCGGCAGCGCGAACACGCCGAGGTCCTTCTCCGCCTTGGGGCAGCCGCCCTTGTCCTTGGGGGCAAGGATCGAGCCCTTGACCCAACCCGGCGCGCTGAGCATGCCGATCTGGTTGGCGCAGTATGGAACCTGCGGGTCGGTCTCGTTGCCGTCCTTGGCCGCGCCGGACGCGTTCTGCATGACCTGCTGCACCATCTTCAGGCCGGCCACGGACTCGGGCGTGCTCAGCGAGCCCTGCCACTTGCCGTCCTTCTCGACGGCGAGGTCGCCGCCCGAGGCCCAGATGTAGGGCAGCGCGTTGCGCCAGTCCTGGCCGGGGAAGTAGATGCCGCTGAAGCGGCCGTTCCCGTTGGCCTGGCGCAGCTTGGCGCCGTCCGAGACGTACTCCGCGAGCGTGGTCGGCGGCTTCAGGCCGGCCTTGGCGAGCAGGTCCTTGCGGTAGAAGACCAGGCGGGAGCCGGCGTAGTACGGCGCGGCGTACAGCTTGCCGTCGTAGGTGCCGGCGTCGACGAAGCCCTTGAGCAGGTCGTCCCCGCCGAGCTCGGCCTTCTTGTCGCTGATGTCCTTGAACGCGCCCGCCGAGGTGAAGGCCACGGCCTGCGTGTTGCCGACCTCGACGACGTCCGGGCTGTCGTTGCCCGAGAGCGAGGTGGTGAGCTTGTCGACGAGCCCGTCCCAGACCTGCTCCTCGATGACGAGCTCGGCCTTCGGGTTCTCCTTCTCGAACTGCGCCTTGGCGTAGTCGCGGACCTCCTGGGGGGTGTCCGTGCCGACGAGCCACAGCCGGATCTTCGTCTTCGCGCCCGCGTTCGCGTTCGTGTCGGACGACGACCCCGAGTTGCCGCCGCAGGCGGTCAGGGCCACAGCGGCAGCCAGAACGACTGCCGCAGAACGGATGTGCTTCACGTGGATCCTCCTGCGATGGTCGAGGCGCTCGACGGACGACGGGCGCCTTTCACTGCTGACGAACCTCGGGCTCGGGTCAGGACACCCCGAGCTGGCCGGACAGGACGAGGACCGCGGCACCGGTGAGGACGACGTCCTCGCCGAGCGCGGGCAGACGGAGGTCGACGTCCTCGCCGACCACGGGCATGCACCGCCGACGCAGGACGTCGAGGGCGGTGTCGAGCAGGGGGCCGCCGAGCAGGTCGGCCGGTCCGGAGAGCACGACCTCGCGGAGGTCGAGCGCGCTGATGATGGGGGCGATGGCGGTGCCGAGGTGGCGTCCGGCCTTGGCCAGCGCCCGCCGGGTGGCGGCGGGGTCGAGGCCGTCGACGCGGTGGCGCAGCGCCGCCGCCGACAGCACGGTCTCGAGGCAACCGGTGCGACCGCAGGCGCAGTCGTCGCCGCGCTCGTCGACGGTGAGGTGTCCGATCTCGCCGGCGGCCAGGTGCTGGCCCTGCAGCAGCGCGCCCTCGAGGAGCAGGCCCGCGCCGACGCCCTTGCCGACGCGCACCAACATCAGCCCGTGCTCGCCGGCGTCGCCGAACGTGTACTCCCCCATGGCCGCTGTGTTCGCGTCGTTGGCGACGTGCACCGGCAGACCGAGGCGCTCGCCGAGCACCAGGGCCAGCGGGACCGCCGTCCAGCCGAGGTTCGGCGCCTGCAGGACCACGCCGTCGGCGTCGACCAGGCCGGGCGTCGCGATCCCGACGCCGAGGACCTTGCGGTCGGTGAGCGCGATCAGCTGCTCGCACAGCTCGCCGACGAGGTCGACGGCGGCGGCACCGGTGCGGCCCTCGAGCGCGACGTCGAGCCGCTGCAGGATGCTGCCCTGCAGGTCGAGCACCGCGCCGTGCAGGCGGCTCTCGTCGGAGAGGTCGACGGCCACGACGTGGTGCGCCTCGTGCCGGACGCCGACCAGGGTAGCGGGCTTGCCCACCCGGGTGCCGGGACGGGCCCCGCGCTCGGCCAGCAGGCCGTCGTCGATGAGCTCGCCCACCAGGTCGCTGATCGTGACCCGGGTCAGACCGGTCTCACGGGCGAGGTCGGCGCGCGAGGACGGGCCGGACCGGAAGAGCTGCTGCAGCACCAGCGAACGGTTGTGCCGCCGGGCGTGCTCGGGCAGGACCTTGCCCGTGGGGCGCAGGCTCCGCCGCAGCCCGGAGGGTGCGCTGGGGATCGTCACGCGGGTTAGTAAAGAGTTCTCACAAACGTTGTGTCAAGGGTTCTAACAAATTCGTCGCCTGCAGGTGCGTCGGCGTGTCCGGCGGCGTCGCGTCGGTCTCGCGGTCACATGCGGACGAGACCCTCGAAGCGGACGACGGCCGCGCCCTGCTCGTCGGAGGCGGCCAGGTCGACCTCGGCCAGCAGGCCCCAGTCGTGGTCGCCGGCCGGGTCGTCCAGCACCTGCCGCACCTGCCAGGTGCCGCTCCCCTGCGTGATCTGGAGCAGCCGAGGACCCCGCGCATCGGGGCCGGTGCCGACGTCCGCGTGCTCGGCGAAGTACGCGTCTCCCGCCTCGGCCCATCGCTCGGCGTCCCACCCGGCGTCGGCGTCGAGCTCGGCCAGGTCGTGCCAGCGTCGCAGCGCGAGCAGCTCCACGCGCCGGAACATGGCGTTGCGCACCAGCACCGTGAACGCCCGCACGTTGCGGGTGAGCGGCGGCGGCGCGGCGTCGACCTGCTGCTCGGCCTGCGGCTGCTGCGGGTCCACGAGCTGCTCCCACTCGTCGAGCAGGCTGCTGTCGGTCTGCCGCACGATCTCGCCCAGCCACTCCGTGAGGTCGGTGAGCTCCTCGGTGCGGGAGCCCTCGGGAACGGTGCGGCGCAACGCCTTGAACGCGTCGGCGAGGTAGCGCAGCACCAACCCCTCGGACCGCGACAGCCCGTAGAAGGCCACGAGCTCGCCGAAGCCCAGCGCCCGCTCGTGCATGTCGCGCGCCACCGACTTGGGCGACAGCTCGTGGTCGGCGACCCAGGGGTGGCCGGCGCGGTAGGTCTCGTAGGCGTGCTCCAGCAGCTCGGCCAGCGGCTTGGGCCAGGTGACCTCGTCGAGCAGCTCGATCCGCTCGTCGTACTCGACCCCGTCGGCCTTCATCTGCGCGACGGCCTCTCCCCTGGCCTTGAACTGCTGCGCGAGCAGCACTTGGCGCGGGTCGTCGAGCGTGGCCTCCAGCACCGAGAGGACGTCGAGGGCGTGCGTCGGCGCAGCGGGGTCGAGCAGGTCGAGCGCGGCGAGGGCGAAGGTCGACAGCGGCTGGTTGAGCGCGAAGTCGCGCTGCAGGTCGACGGTGAGGCGGGCGCGTCGTCCGGTCTCGTCCGGGACCTCGAGCTGCTCGACCACGCCCGCCGCCAGCAGGGCCCGGTAGATCGCGACCGCGCGACGGACGTGCCGCACCTGTGCTCGCGGGTCCTCGTGGTTGTCGAGCAGCAGGTGTCGGAAGTGCTCGAGCGTGTCGCCCGGCCGTCCGATCACGTCGAGCACCATCGAGTGGCTCACCCGGAAGCGGCTGCGCAGCGGCTCGGGCTCGGCGGCCACCAGCCGCTCGAACGTCTCGCCGGACCAGGTCACCTGGCCCTCGGGCGGCTTCTTGCGCTGCACCTTGCGGCGCTTCTTCGGGTCGTCGCCGGCCTTGGCGAGGGCGCGTTCGTTCTCGATCACGTGCTCCGGCGCCTGGACGACGACGTACCCGCTGGTGTCGTAGCCCGCTCGCCCGGCACGGCCCGCGATCTGGTGGAACTCGCGCGCGTTGAGGCGCCGCTGGCGGTGGCCGTCGTACTTCGTCAGCCCGGTCAGCAGGACGGTGCGGATCGGCACGTTGATGCCGACGCCGAGGGTGTCGGTGCCGCAGATGACCTTCAGCAGACCGGCCTGCGCGAGCTGCTCGACCAGACGGCGGTAGCGCGGCAGCATGCCGGCGTGGTGCACGCCGATCCCGTGCCGCACCAGGCGGGACAGGGTCTTGCCGAAGCCGGACGTGAAGCGGAAAGCCCCGATCTGGGCCGCGATGGCGTCCTTCTGCTCGCGCGTCGCCACGTTGGTGCTCATCAGGGCCTGGGCCCGCTCGAGCGCCGCGGCCTGGGTGAAGTGGACGACGTACACCGGGCTCTGGTGGGTGCTCAGCAGCTCGTCGAGCGTCTCGTGCAGCGGGGTCAGCACGTAGCTGTGGCTCAGCGGGACCGGCCGCTCGGTGCCCGCCACCACGGCCGTCGGGCGCCCCGTGCGGCGGGTCAGGTCGTCGCGGAAGAAGGAGACGTCGCCGAGCGTCGCGGACATCAGCACGAACTGCGCCTGCGGCAGCTCGACGAGCGGGACCTGCCAGGCCCAGCCGCGCTGCGGGTCGCCGTAGAAGTGGAACTCGTCCATGACGACCTGGCCGACGTCGGCGGCGGCGCCTTCGCGCAGCGCCAGGTTCGCCAGGACCTCGGCGGTGCACGCCATGATCGGTGCGTCCGGGTTCACGGCCGCGTCCCCGGTGACCATCCCCACCTGGGCGCTGCCGAACTGCTGGCAGAGCGCGAAGAACTTCTCGCTCACCAGGGCCTTGATCGGCGCGGTGTAGTAGCTGCGTCGTCCGGTGGCGAGCGCGGCGAAGTGCGCCCCGGTGGCGACGAGGGACTTCCCGGACCCGGTGGGTGTGGACAGCACCACGTGGTTGCCGCTGAGGATCTCGATGAGCGCCTCGTCCTGCGCCGGGTACAGGTCGAGGCCCTGTTCCGACGTCCACGCGGTGAAGGCGTCGTAGAGGGCGTCGGCGTCCGCGGGGTCGGGGACGAGGTCGGTGAGCAGCATGGAGCCACCATGGTGCCGGGTCGTCGGGCCGCGCGTGCCGCCGGGACGGATTACTGCTGCTGACGTGCCCGCCAGCGACGGACCAGGTGCTCGACCGCTCGCGCTGCCCTCGTCCTCGCCGTCTGCCAGTTCTCGGTCGGGCCGGCGCCTGCCGAAGCACCCGGTGCGCGCGCTCCGTCCCACCGGACGACGCCGTCCACCACGCGACCGCGCTGGCCGGTGGCGTGGACGTAGCGGTGGTGAAGGCCGCACACCAGAGCGCCGTTGCGTTCGGAGGTCGGGCCGCCGTCCGCGAAGGACTCCATGTGGTGGACGTGGCACCACGCCGCGGGGGCCGTGCAGCGCGACCAGGTGCAATGCCGGTCGCGGGCGACGATCGCAGCTCGGATCCGGGGCGGGAAGGCGTACTGGGTGTCGCCGACGTCCAGCGGGCCGCCGTGCTCGTCGACCATGACGGGCACGAGCTCCGCGGTGCAGACCAGCTCCGCGAGGCGCGAGGACGACAGTGCGGTGCCGTCGTCCAGCCGGGCCGGCTCGAGTCCTGCCACCGGCTGGCCGGTCAGGGCTGCCTCCAACGTCTCGCGCGCCACCGTGGTGACGACGCGGAACGGTGAACCGTGGGTGGTCGGCAGCAAGCTCGGGGTGGCGAGGGCAGTACCGGCCAGTGCTTCCAGCGCGTCGTGCCGTCGTTGGCTAGCGGTGCGGTGGTCGGCGGTGCCGTCGGTCGCGGGGCGTGGGGCCGACCAGGCGTCGAGCGCGGAGCGGACGGCCGCACCCGCTTCGGGGGTCAGGAGCCCTGTGACGTGCACCATCCGCGACGGCAGCGTGGCAAGGGTGAACGAGCGGGCGTGGTCGCGAGCCACCTCGTCGCGCGCCAGGCGGTCGTCGGCGTCGGGGTCGAGCCGGCAGCGCAGGGACGTCGCCACACGTTGCATGCGCACGGGGTCGGTGGTCGTGGCCTCGACGAGCAGCAGCTGTTCGACCTCGGCGACCGCTTGCTCGTCGACCGTCCCCGCCGGCGCTCGCGGCGGGAGCAACGACGCCACGGTGTCGCTGATGACGTCGGCCTGCTCGAGCGAGATGTCGCCGGCCGCGACGGCCGCTCGCGTGGCCCTCGTGTCGGCCGCGAGCGGAGAGGTGTGCAGGTCGCGGGCGCGACGTTCGAGTCGACGAGCCGCGTGGTCGGCCATGCCCGGCACCAGGCTCGTGAGCCAGTGAGCCGAGCGGCGGTGGCCCAAGGAGCTCGGCAGTCCGCGGGTGGACGCCTCGGCCACCGCCGTCAGTTGGACGGCCGCCAGCCGGCGCAGCTGGTGCTCGACCCTCACCACGAGCTCGGCGACGTCGTCCGACGACCAGCCCCAGGCGGGGACGGCGGCCAGCGCGTCGATCGCGGCGTCGACCGCGGCAAGCGCATTCGCGACCAGTCCCCCTCCTACCCCCGGCGTCGCGCTTGTCGTCGTCATGCGTCAAATCTATGGTCAGCCACTGACAGCCGTTGCAGCAGAACGGTTCCTGTGGATGGTCTGACACGGCTATCCACCCGTGGACCATCGATGAGGCCTTTGTCCACAGGCGCCTGGGAGCTCTGGACGCGACCCGTGACATTTCCGCTAGATTCGGGCACATGATCTTGGGGCGGATCTCTCTCATCACGGCTGCCACGGCAGCATCACTTGCGCTGCTGACGGCGTGCCAGGGCGACGACGGGGCGACAGCTCCGCCGTCTCCGGTCACGCCGACCGTCGTCGGGACCGCGACGGGCACGGCGAGCAGCCCGACATCGGGCGCTCCCTCTCCTACGGCGTCGACCGGCGAGGTGCCGGCCGCGGCTCGGGCCAACACCGCCGCCGGCGCCGAAGCCTTCGCCCGCTACTACTTCGATCGCATGAACCAAGCCCTGGTAGAACCTGAGACCACAGACCTCGCCGGACTCTCGGCTAAGACGTGCTCCTCTTGCGCCAACCTGGAGCGAAACATCGCTCTGTTTCGGCAGGACGGCGAGCACCTGTCTGCCGAGCCCTACCTGGTGACTGACTTCGTTGAGTTGCCGGAGTCGACCACTGCTCATCGCGCATTCCAGTTTGCACTGCGGCAGCGCAAGACCTACGTACTCGACCGGGCAGGGCGTCGAGGTCGCGTGCAGCCAGAGGAACGTCATCTTGCTGAAGTCCTGCTCGACCGGACGGATGCCGGCTGGGTCACGGCCGACCTGGCCCTCGCCGCGCTGTCGGGCGAAGGTTCATGAGCAAGTCAGCACTCCGTCGAGTTGTCGGAGTCTGGATGGTGGCGGTGATGCTGCTGTCCCTGGCGGTCTGCCCCGCTTCTGCGAGATCGGGGCGGCACCGAGGCAACAGCAGCGTCGGAGCTGCGCTACACCAGGGCGGCATTCGCATTGGAGCCCGACGGGCCGATCACAAGGCAGGAGGACGACACAGGCACGCGGCAGCCAACGCGGCGCACAACGACATTGAGAGCACCCTCACGCCCGCCTGCCGCAACAACGCACCCGGGGAGGCAGCCGTGGACGCATCGTGCGCTCAATCTGTCGACACGTGCGCAGCGAGCGGCCGAGGTGTCGGGTTTCTCAGTTGGGTGTGGCAGCGGAACGGGGCCGGACGCCCTTGGGTTCGCGTCGGGAGCGTCTGCACAGCCGAGCGCCCCCGTGGTAAAGGACCGACCGTGACGTTGGGGATGGTGCAGGAGGCGTTCCGGCACCTCGACTTCGCCCGCCCGCCGTCCGCATCCAACCTGAGGGCGACGTCACGCTGGTCAACCTCCCGACCTATTACCGCGTCCAGTGGCCGGCCGCTGGCGTCCAACCGACCGAGGTCGCGACCGTGACGATCCTCGGCCTGCAGGTCCGCATCCGGCCGAGCGCCCAGTCCTACACCTACGCCTTCGGCGACGGCACCCGCACCGCACCTACCACCGACGCCGGCGGCACGTATCCCACCGGCAGGATCGTCCACACCTACCGCGACACGACCACCGCCCCCGCGAGCGTGACCGCCCGCTACACCGCGGAGTTCAGCGTTCAGGGCGGTCCGTGGCAGCCGGTCGACGACAGCCTCGACGTGACAGGGCCGCCCACCCGGCTCGACGTCCGCGAGGCCCACGCCCGCCTGGAGGCCGGTACCGCACGCTGACCACCCGCACCCCACGAACGCGCACCCATCCCCCGGACGGCGCACTCAAGCAACCGCCCCGACCCGCCGAGACAACCAGCGGGTGGACCGCCGCGCGGCGGCCGAGAGGGGTTTCTGGTGACCGAGGCGTCGCACGCGTCCGTGCCAACCGTCAGCCGACGCACCGCACTCGTGCTGCCCGCCGCCGGGGCGGCAGGGGTCGTCCTGGCCAGCGCCGCGACCGGCATCGCCACCGCCGCGAGCGCCGCCGCCGCCGCGGCAGCACCGCCCACCACGGGCGCCGCGTTCACGACGAACACCCAGTCCTGGCACCTCGCCCGCCGCGCCACGAGCGGCGCGACGTCCGCGCTCGTCTCCGAGATCGCCCGCCTGGGCGCCACGAAGTGGCTGGACTACCAGCTCAACCCCAGCCGGCTGAGCGACAGCACCTACGACAAGGTCGCCGCCCGCTTCGGATCGCAGTCCACCCCCGTCTGGGCCGTCAAGGACGCGATCGACACCGGCAAGATCGAGGGTTGGGAGCGCAAGTTCGGCGTCCAGTGCGAGCACGTCGCCCGCCTCCTGTGGTCCCGGCGGCAGCTGCAGGCGCTCATGACCGACTTCTGGGCCAACCACCTCAACGTCGCCGTGCTCTCCGACGACGTCGACGCCTCCCGCGCGCACTACCAGTACGTGCTGCGCACCCGCGCGCTCGGCAAGTTCAGCGACCTGCTCGCGATGGCCAGCCAGCACCCCGCGATGCTCACCTACCTCGACAACCGCTCGAGCCGCGCCACGCACCCCAACGAGAACCAGGGCCGCGAGCTGCTCGAGCTGCACACCCTCGGCGTCGGCAACTACACCGAGACCGACGTCCTGAACTCCACCCGGGTCCTCACCGGCCTGAGCGTCAACAACGAGTCGGGCGAGTTCGAGTACAAGCCCTGGTACCACTGGACCGGCTCGGTCAAGGTGCTCGGCTGGAAGCACACCAACGCCTCGCGCACCGACGGCCTGACCGTCGCCCGCTCCTACCTCGCCTACCTGGCCAAGCACCCGGCCACGGCCAAGCGCATCTGCACCAAGCTGGCGCAGTACTTCGTGAACGACACCCCGCCGTCCGCGCTCGTCTCGCGCATGGTGAGCACCTACCTCGCCGGCGGGACGGCGATCGCCCCCGTCCTGCGCGTCATGTTCACCAGCCCCGAGTTCCGGGCCAGCTTCGGCGCCGTCACCCGCCGTCCGCTGGAGTCGACCCTGGCCACGGTCCGCGCTCTCGGCCTCGGCCCGGACGCCAGCGGCTACGAAGGAGTCAAGGCGATCGTCTACGCGATCGGCGACGCCGGGCAGAGCCCGATGAACTGGCCGACGCCCGACGGCTACCCGCAGGCGGCGGCAGCGTGGGGCTCGACGTCCGCCACCCTGCAGCGCTGGAACTTCACCCGCTCCCTCGTCAGCGGCTGGTGGCCGACCACGCTGACCCGTTCGGCGACGCTCCTGCAGCAGGTGCACCCCGCTGCCCTGCCGGCCACGCACGGCCAGCTGGTGGACGACGTCGCGCGCCGGCTGTTCGGCCGCACCCTCGGCAGCGCCGGCAACGCCGCGGTGCTCACCTTCCTCGGCGTCACCGCCAGCACGCCGCTCACCAGCAGCTCGGCCGCCGTCACCTGGCGCCTCGGCGAGTGGGTCTCGCTGCTGCTCGACTCCCCCTTCCACGTCTACCGGTGACGAGGCCAGCGATGACGACCACCCCGACCGCGCCCGGCGCGGCCCTCGACCCCGCCACCTGCAGCGGCTGCGCCGACGACCGGCGCGCCCGCGGCCTCACCCGGCGCAGCCTGCTGACCGGCGTGCTGGGCGCCGGCGCGGCCCTGGCGGTGAGCGAGAACGTCACCGTGCGCTACGCCGACGCCGCGACGCCTCCCGGCACCGACACCCTCGTCGTGATGTTCCTGCGCGGTGGCTTCGACGGGCTCAGCGCCGTCGTCCCGGTCACCGACACCGCCTACTACTCGGCCCGCCCCACCATCGGCATCCCGCAGGCCAGCACTCTCGCCCTCGACAGCCGCTTCGGCCTGCACCCCGCCCTCGGCGCGCTGAAGCCGTTCTGGGACGCCGGCTCGCTGGCCTTCGTCCACGCCGCCGGCCTCACCGCGCCGAACCGCTCGCACTTCTCGGCCATGGAGGAGATCGAGCGCGCCGCACCCGGCTCGTCCGTCCGCACCGGCTGGCTCGACCGCACCCTGGGCCTGGACACGCAGACCTCCACCGACGCGCCCTTCAACGGCGTCACCATCGGTGGCCGCGCCCCGCGGTCGACCGCCGGCCCCCAGCCCGAGGTCACCATGCGCTCGCTGCAGTCGTTCGCGCTGTCCGGCGCGGGTGACGCGGCGGCGCGCCAGCGCTGGTCGACCGCGCTCGGCGCCCTGCACGCCGGCACCACGAGCACCGTGGGCGACCCCGCCCGGGCCACGCTCGCGGCGCTCGACCAGGCCGCGATCATCTCCGGCGCGGGCTACACGCCCGCCAACGGCGCGACCTACCCCGACACCGACCTCGGCAAGGCCCTCAAGGACGCCGCGCGCCTCATCAAGTCCTCGCAGCGCGTCGCGGTGCTCACCGTCGACGAGGGTGACTGGGACATGCACGCCGGGCTGGGCTCGGTCGGCCGCGGCTGGATGCGCGACAAGCTCACCGAGCTGGGCGGGTCGTTGGCCGCCTTCGCGACCGACCTGGGCAGCGCGATGGACGGCGTCACGCTCGTCACGATGAGCGAGTTCGGTCGCCGCACCGGCGAGAACGCCTCGAACGGCGTCGACCACGGCTGGGGCAACGTGATGTTCGTGCTGGGCGGCGGCGTCCAGGGCGGCCAGGTGCACGGCACCTGGCCGGGTCTCGACCCGAGCAACCTGTTCCAGGGCGACCTGCGGGCGACCACGGACTACCGTGCGGTGCTCGCCGACGTCCTGGTCAACCGCTGCGGTGCCAGCCTGGCCGAGGCGCGCGGCGTCTTCCCGGGCTGGACCGGCACCCCGCTCGGCGTCACGACCGCCCGCGCCTGACCCCGCGCGAACCCCTGGCCCGAGCGGGCTCAGGTGTCGCGGAAGCAGCGCCCCTGGCCGGCGAGCGACAGCCCCTGCACGTCCCCCGCTCCCAGCGACAGCTGGCCGACGTTGTCGGTGTACATCAGCTGCCCAGCGTCGGGCACGTGCGCCAGCCCGACGACGTGACCGAGCTCGTGCAGCACGATCGCGGACGCCGACCCCGTCCGGCCGCGGTCCTCCAACCGCTGGGCGACGTCACCGCGCAGCACGACCTGCCCGGTCACGTAGCGCTCCCCCTGCGGGGTCGTGATGGCGATGCTCCCGCCGAGGCCGGCGACCCGTCCTTCGAGGCCCGGGTACCCGCCCTCGCCGGCGAAAGCCACGAGCACCGGCGCCCACCGGTTGCCGTACTGCGCCCGCTGCAGCGGCTCGCGCTGCTGGCTCGGTCGCTCCGTGGTCGTGCCGTCCTCCACCAGCACCAGGCCGGTCTGCGCGCTGATCACCTCGGCGGCGTCGCGCACGAGCTTCTCGGCGTTCGGCGGACCGCCCGCAGGGTTCACCACGTAGTGCAGCGGGCGGCACGGGTCGTAGCGCACCGGCTCGCCGCGCGCGTCGCGCTGCACCCAGGCGTACGGTCCGGTCAGCGCCGTCTGCACGGCCGGGCCGACGCGGACGTACCGCGCGTCGTCCGGCAGGGGCGGGTACGCGGCCGACCGGCTCGCCTGGTCGAGCCCGCGGCTGAGCGGGTTGTCGAAGCCGCCGACCACCAGGCTCAGCACCAAGGCACCGGTGACGGCCACGACGAGCAGCACCACGTCGCGGCGCGACAGCGCAGCGGGCACCGCCCGCCGCACCGGCGTCGGGTACGCCGGCGGGACCCCTGGGCCGTAGGACGTCGGGAGGCCGAAGGCCGGCGGTGGCTCGTAGGGCGTCGTCGGGCCGGGGACCGCCGGCTGCTCCCACGGCGGGGGCGGTGCCGCGGTCGCCCGCGGCCAGCCGTCGGGCGTGCTCACGCGACGGGCAGGGCCTCGTTGACGACGACCGCGATCTGCTTCAGGACCTGCTCGGCCTCGTCGTGGGCCACCTGGCAGGTGCCGGCCGCGTGGTGCCCGCCGCCGCCGTGCTGCAGCATGATCGCGCCGATGTCGACCGGCGAGGTGCGGTCGAGGATCGACTTGCCCACGGCCAGCACGGTGTTCTGCTGGTTGCGGCCCCAGATCACGTGGGCCGAGACGCGGCACTGCGGGAACAGCGCGTAGACCATGAACCGGTTGCCGGCGTGGATGACCTCCTCGTCGCGCAGGTCCACGACCACCAGGTCGCCGACCACGGTCGAGGTGCGCAGCAGCTGCTCGACGAACAGCTCGTGCTGCTCGCGGAACAGCTCGACCCGCTCGGCGACGTCCGGCGTCGCGAGGATGGTGTCGACGCCGTCGTGGTGCAGCACCTCGTCGATCAGCTGCATCATCAGCTGGTAGTTCGAGATGCGGAAGTCGCGGAAGCGTCCCAGGCCGGTGCGGCTGTCCATCAGGAAGTTCAGCAGCGTCCAGCCCTGCGGCTCGAGGATGTCGTGCAGCTCGTACTGCGCCGAGTCGGCCTGGTCGACCGCACGCATCAGCTCGTCGCTGATCTGCGGGAAGGCCTCGGCGCCGCCGTAGAAGTCGTAGACCACGCGGGCCGCGGACGGCGCGTCGGCGTCGATGACGTGGTTCGCCGAGACGCCGGCGTTGCGCAGGGTCTCGCTGTGGTGGTGGTCGAACACGATGTGCGCGGCCGGCGCGTACGGCAGGTTCGTCAGGATGTCGCGGTCGGTGACCTCGACGACGCCGTCCTGCACGTCCTTGGGGTGCACGAACGTGATGTCGTCGATCAGGTCGAGCGACTTCAGCAGCACCGCGCACACCAACCCGTCGAAGTCGCTGCGCGTCACCAGCCGGTACTTCTGCCCGCTCATGTCCCTGTCCTCCGCCTCGTGGTGCAGGACGCTCGCCCCGCCCTCTTCCTGTCGGCGTCGCCGGCGCGCCTGTCGATCCTCCGAACGGGTGACGGTGCGCCGGTCGCGCCGACGCGCGCGGCGCGGCAAGGTGGGACGACAGCCGCTCCCAGCGCAGGAGGTCACCATGAGCTCGAGCGACCAGCAGGTGCCGGACGACGTCCCCGAGCGGTGACGGCGGCCCCGCCGGGAGCAGGTTGGCCACCGGGCGTGCGGGCGCGGCGCCTCGTCGTGGGCGCGCTGCTCGTCGACGACCTCGCTCGGCCGCGCCGCCTGCTCGCCGCCCGGCGCACCGCGCCGCCCTCGCTCGCCGGCGGCTGGGAGCTGGCGGGGGGCAAGGTCGAGCCGGACGAGCCCGCGGTCGACGCGCTGCACCGCGAGCTGCGCGAGGAGCTCGCGGTCGACGTCCGGGTCGGCGCCGAGCTGCCCGGGCCGGACGACGGACACTGGCCGATCTCGGCGACGCTCGAGATGCGCGTGTGGTGGGCCGAGCTGACCGCCGGCGAACCGGCGCCCGACGCGGCCCACGACGCCGTGCGCTGGCTCGACGACGGCGAGTGGCTGGACGTCGCGTGGCTTCCGGCCGACGTGCCGGTGGTGCGCGCCGCCCTGGACGCCCGCGGCTAGCGCTGCACCGAGGCGTCGTCCGGCGGCGTGCTCGGGATGCCGAACAGCGGGAAGACCCGGTCGGTGTCGAGGAACATCGTGAACTCGGCCACCCCGCCGTCGCCCAGGCGCAGCACCTGCAGCGACCAGGGCTCGAACGCGCCGCCCGGCCCGCTCGGCCGGTACTGCGCGAAGGCCGGCATGCCGTTCGCGGTGGTCTTGAGCAGCTTGGAGCCCTTGCACGGCGCCCCCGGACCGGCCCAGAACTGCAGGATGTCGTCGCGCCCCTGCAGCCACATCGCGTACGGCGGCATCGACTGGGTCGCGTCCTCCTTGATCAGCGCCGTGAGCGCGGTCATGTCGTAGCGCTCGAAGGCGTCGACGTACCGCGCCAGCAGCTCTTCGTCGGCCTCGCTCAACGGCGGCAGCGGGGCGGCCGTGTCCTCGTCGGCCTGGCGCTCGGCCAGCGTGGCCCGCGCGCGCTGCAGCGCGCTGTTGACCGAGGCGACGGTGGTGTCGAGCAGCTCGGCGACCTCGCTGGCCTGCCAGGCGAGCACCTCGCGCAGCACCAGCACGGCCCGCTGGCGCGGCGGCAGGGCCTGCAGCGCGGCCACGAAGGCGAGCCGGACGCTGTCGCGCGCGACCGCGAGCTCGGCCGGGTCGCCCTCGAGGGGCAGCACGCGGTCGTCGGGCACGGGCGTGATCCAGGTGGCCTCGGACAGCACCTCGCCGGCCGGGCTGTCGCCGGGGCGGGCCGGGCCGAGGTCCATCGGGCGGGCCCGGCGCTGGCGGCCGTGCAGCATGTCGAAGCACACGTTGGTGGCGATGCGGTACAGCCACGACCGCAGGCTCGAGCGGCCCTCGAACCGGTCGAGCGCCTTCCACGCGCGCACCATGGTGTCCTGCACCGCGTCGTCGGCCTCGAACGCCGATCCCAGCATCCGGTAGCAGTACCCGGTGAGCTCGACCCGGTACTGCTCGAGCTCGTCGGCCGCGTCCGTGCCGCGGCGCTCGGCCACGAGGTCCGTCATGGCTGCCATCCCTCCCGGCCGGGCCTGCCCGGCGTCCACCCGCCTGTCCAAGCCACCCTAGGCGGACCCGCCGACATCCGGCAGGGGTCAGCAGCGACCGGGGTCCAGCTCCTGCGCGGCCCAGCCGGCGAGCTCGTCCAGGATCGGTACCAGCCGCTCGCCGGCCGGCGTCAGCCCGTACCGGACGCCGGGCGGGCGCGAGTCCGTGACCGAGCGCTCGACCAAGCCGGCCGCGGCCAGCTCGCTGAGCCGGTCCGAGAGCACGGAGTCCGTGATGGTGCCGATGGCGCGCCGGACGTCGGCGAAGCCCCCCGGCCCCCCGGCCAGCACGCCGAGGATGATCCCGTTCCACCGCTTGCCGAGCAGGCCGAAGGCCAGCGACAGCGACGCGTCGCACTGCGGCGCCGCGTGCTCGGGCTCGCGACGCCCCGGCCGGTCGACCGGCTCCACCTGCTGGGCCACGCCGCCATGGTACGCGAGACTTGCATCCTCCGGGTTGCTAGTGTTTTCCTAGCGACTAGCACCAGACGTGCTGCTCGGTTCTCGCCGCCACCACCTCCCGGAGGATCCCATGTCCCTGTTCCGCCTCGACGCCAGCATCCGGGTCGACGGGTCCCACAGCCGGCAGATCGCGGACGTCGTCGAGCGGGAGTGGAGCGCGGCCCACCCCGGCTCCCCCGTGGTCCGCCGCCACGTCGGCACCGACCCCGTGCCGGCCACGGCGTGGGCGCACGGTGTCGCCGCCTCGCAGACCCCGCCCGACCAGCGCTCGCCCCAGCAGCGGGCCGCCGTGGCGCTGGCTGCCGGCCTCGTCGACGAGCTCGCGGACGCCGACGCCCTGCTGCTCGCCGTGCCGCTGTACAACTTCGGCGTCTCCCAGCACTTCAAGTCCTGGGTCGACCTGGCCATCACCGACCCGCGGCTGGCCGCAGGAGCCGAGCCCGTCGTGGCCGGCAAGCCCGCGGTGCTCGTCACGGTGCGCGGGGGTGGCTACTCCGCCGGGACACCGCGCGAGGGCTGGGACCACGCCACCGGCTGGATGCGTCGGATCCTGGCCGACGTCTGGCAGCTGGACCTGCGCGTCGTCGAGGCCGAGCTCACGCTGGCCGAGACGGTGCCGGCCATGGAGTCGCTGCGCGGGTTGGCGGCCGAGCTGCGCGAGCGGGCCGAGGCCGACGCCCGCCGGCACGGGCGCGAGCTGGGCGGACGCCGAGCGGCCTGAGCCGCGAGCCACCGTCGCGCCGGCGCGACGCTCAGCCCGTCGCGCCCGCAGCGGCGGCGGCCTTCGCGGCGGCCTTCTTGCGCTGCTTGTACTCGCGCACCTTGACCAGCGCGTCCGGTCCGGTCACGTCCGCGACCGAGCGGAAGCCCTTGAGCCCGTAGTCACCGGCGGCCGCCCGCCAGCCGGTGGGCTTGACGTCGACCTGCTTGGCCAGCAGGGCCACCATGATGCGCGCCGTCTGGTCGCCGAACCCGGGCAGCGCCTTGAGCCGGCGGTGCAGCTCGGCCCCCGTGCGCGCCGTGCTCCACAGCCGCGTCACGTCGCCGTCGTACTGCTCGTGGACGATGCGGGCCAGCTCCTGCACCTGGGCCGACTTGGCACCCGGGAACCGGTGGATCGCCGGAGGTGTGGTGCACAGCGCCCTGAACTCGTCCGGGTCGGCCGCCGCGAGGTCCGCGGGGTCGAGCGAGCCGAACCGGCTCAGGATCTTCCAGCCGCCGCGGAAGGCGTGCTCGATCGGGTACTGCTGGTCCAGCTGCATGCCGATGAGCAGCGCGATCGGGTGCTCGTCCAGCACCGCGTCCGCGCCGGCGTCGTTCGTGATCTGGAAGGCCATGCCGCCATCCTGCCCCACCGGCCGTCCGGCCGTCAGCGCCGCGGCAGCCAGTCGACGACGTCCCGGACGACGCGGTCCCAGAGCCCCCACTCGTGCTCGCCCGGTCGCAGGTCGGTCGTGACGTCGACGCCGCGCTCGGCGGCCAGCGCGAGGAACCGCTCGTTCTCGGGCAGCAGGTGGTCCTCGGTGCCGCACCCGACGTAGAGCCGCGGCAGCGCGGCCCGCCCGGCGGCGTCCAGCCCGCGCAGCAGGGCCAGCAGGTCGTCGTCCGATCCCTCGACCCGCCGCCCGTCGAAGACGGTGCTCTCGATGTCGGCGTAGAGGTCGCCGGTGCCCTGGCGTGCCGCCAGGTCGAGCGCGCCGCTCAGGCTGGCCGCGGCCGCGACGTCCTGCGGACGGCGAAGGGCCCACTTCATCGCGCCGTACCCGCCCATCGACAGGCCGGCGACGAAGGTGTCCTCGCGGCGCGACGAGAGCCGGAAGAACGACCGCATCACCTGCGGCAGCTCCTCGCTGACGTGCGTCCACCACCGGCCGCCGTGCGCCGCGTCGGTGTAGAAGCTGCGCCCCACCTGCGGCATCACGACGGCGAGCCCGGCGGCGCTGGTGAAGCGCTCGACGCTGGTGTAGCGCGTCCACGCCGTGGCGTCGTCGCTCAGCCCGTGCAGCAGGTACAGGGTCGGGAAGCCCTGCGCCGCAACAGGTTCTTCACCACCGGCAGCACCGTCGTCCGGGCTGTCGACCCCGATCTGCGCGGTCGTCGCCTGCGGCAGCAGCACGAGGGTCGAGGTGCCCATCTCGAGCACCTCGCTGAACCAGTCCACCCGGACGAGCGCCACTGCCGCCTCAGCTCTCGTCGGTGCGGTCGTCGGCGCGGTCGTAGGCGCGGTAGGCGGCGGCGAGGTCCTCGTCGCCGTGACCCGCCTCCACGACCCGCCGCTGCTGGCCGCGCAGCGCGTCGATCACCGCGGTGTCGAGCCCGGCGTCGCGCGCCGCGGCGGCGATCAGGTCCGCGTCCTTGAGCCCGCCGTCGATGCCGAACGACGGCGTGAAGTCGCGCGCGATCATCGCCCGGCCCTTCAGCTGCACGTACGGCGCGTCCATCGCGCCGCCGCCGACCGCCTCGAGGAACAGCGCGGGGTCGAGGCCCAGCTCGCGGGTCAGCGCCACCGACTGCGCGATGCCGCCGACCAGCGTGATGACGAAGGCGTTGGCCGCGAGCTTGAGCCGCGAGCCCTCCCCTGCCGCACCCAGCCAGAGCGTGCGGGAGGCCACCGCGTCGAGCACCGGCGCCAGCCGCTCGCGCGCCGCGTCGTCACCCCCGGAGGCCAGCACCACGAGCGCGCCCTGCTCGGCCGGCTGCTTGGTGCCCAGCACCGGGGCGTCGACGTGCACGACCCCCAGCTCGTCGGCGACGGCCTGCAGCCGTGCGGCGCCCTCGAGGCCGACCGTGCTGGTCTGCAGCACCACCGTGCCGGGGGCCAGGGCGTCGCCGGCCTCGCGCAGCACGGCCTCGACCGACGCCGCGTCCCACAGCATGGTGACGACCACGTCGGCAGCCCGCACCGCCTCGGCGACGGTGCCGCACACGGTGCAGCCGTCGTCCGCCAGGGGCGCGGCGCGCTCGGGCGAGCGGTTCCACACGCGGGTCGCCAAGCCCGCTCGCGCGAGGTTGCGGGCCATGCCCGCGCCCATCGTGCCGGTGCCGAGCAGGGCCACGGTCGGGGTGTCAGCCATGCCCCCGTTCCTACCCCGTGCTGCCGCTCACCGCTCGACGAGGCCCCGGGCGAACGCCGCCTGGCCCAGGTGCTCCAGGTCGTCCTCGACCACGCTGACCAGCCGCACGGCCAGCGTCACCGGCGGGTCCCACCGCTCGTCGACGACCCGGTCGAGAGCTTCGTCGTCCAGCCCCGCGACGTAGGCGAGAGAGGCGTCCGCGACCTCGTCGAGGTAGCCGGTCAGCAGCGACGGGTCGTCGACCCGGGCCTGCTGCACCTGCGCGTCGTCGTGCCCGTAGCCGGTCTCGGCGGCGTCGAACGGCAGGTCGAACCGGCCGACCCAGCCCCGCGCCGTCCAGACCTGCTCGGTGCCGGCCACCTCCGCCACGTGGTCGTCCTGCACCCGGGCCAGGTGCCACACCAACCAGGTGATCGAGTTGGCCCGGCCGTCCAGCCGGGCGTTCAGCTGGTCGGGTGACAGGCCCTCGACCACGCCACGACCGCGGTCGCGGATCCGGGTGAACGCGTCGGTCAGCAGGTCTCGTGAGGTCGCCATGCCCCCGTGCTACCACCTGCCGGCACCCACCGCCTAGCGTGGCGGGCATGCGGATCGCGATCGCGGGAGCCCACGGCAAGATCGGCCTGCGCCTCGGACGGCTGCTCGCGCAGCGCGACGACGAGGTCGTCGGGCTGGTGCGCAACCCCGCGCACGGCGACGACCTGCGCGCCGCAGGCGTCGAGCCGGCCGTCGTCGACCTCGAGCAGGCCTCCGCCGACGAGGTCGGGGTCGCCGTCGAGGGCTGCGACGCCGTGGTGTTCGCCGCCGGCGCCGGCCCGGGCAGCGGGGTCGCGCGCAAGGACTCCGTCGACCGCGCGGCCGCGATCCTGCTCGCGGACGCCGCCGAGCGCGCCGGCGTCCCGCGCTACGTGCTGGTGTCCTCGACCGGCGTCGAGCGCGTGCGGGACGGCGAGACGCCCGACGGCGTCGACGAGGTGTTCGTCGCGTACCTGCGGGCCAAGCTCGCGGCCGAGGACGACCTCCGCGGGCGCGACCTGGCCTGGACGGTGCTGCGCCCCGGCCCGCTCACCGACGACCCCGGCACCGGACGCGTGGCGCTCGCCGCTCCCCCGGTGGCCCGGGCCGAGATCACCCGGGACGACGTCGCCGCCGTCGTGGTGCAGCTGCTCGACCAGCCCGCCACCGCCGGCCAGGTGCTCGAGCTGATGGGCGGGGACGTGCCGGTGGCCGAGGCCGTCGCCGCGCTGGTCTGAGCGCGGTCCAGCCGCGCTCTGGTCTGACCACGCACAGGTCCAGCCACGCCGTGGCGCCCGGCCGGAGGAGAGTCGGCCGGGCACCACGTCCGTGCCCCCTACGGCGTGCGCAGGTACGGCCTCAGGTGCAGCGAGACCGCCCTCAGCGAGCCGGTGTCGAACGCCGCGGTGTCGACGACGGTGAACGTCCAGGTGCCGTCCGCGACGGTGCCCTTCAGCGGTGACAGCGGTTGTGCCGGCCCGTAGGACCCGGTGAACGGCACGTTCGCCGTGCTCTGGATGCTCGTCGCCGCGCTGTCGGTCAGCACCGTCTGGCAGAAGTTGTTGCCGCTGCCGCCGACGCCGTCGAACAGCACGACCTGCTGCCCGCCCGGAGCCGTCAGCGTGGCGACGAGGTCACCGTCGAAGGTGTGGTCGATCCCCACCGTCGTCGCGCCGTCCGCCGTCGAGCACGTCGTGCCGTCGACCGAGAACGACAGGTCGGCGATGCGGCCCAGGTCGGTCGCCGTGAACGACACCGAGGCGCCGACGTCGCTGGCGTCGGGGATCGGGATCGCCGGCCCGGTGTACGCCAGGTCGGTGACGACGTCCGAGGGCTGGCCGGTCTGCACCGTCAGCGTCCCGGACTGCGGCGAGAGCGCGCCGACGAAGCTGACCCGCGCGGTCAGCTGCACGGGCACGCCCGGGTCGTAGTCGGCGGCCAGCTTCACCGTGAACGGCGCCGTCGACTTCGTCGCACCCACCGCGACCGAACCCACGGAGCGGTTGGCGGGTGTGATGGTGACGCCCGGAGTCGTCGTGGTGAGCCGCACGCTCACCGACTGGGCGTTGGCGTCGCCCTCGTTGGTGACCGGGACGACGACGCTCGCGCTCTCGCCCGGTTCGAGGTACTGGTCGCCGTCGCCGGCCGGGGTGACGGTCGGCTGACCGGCCCGCACCAGCGGCTGCGGCGTGGCGCCCAGCCGGTTGACCAGGCGGTTGGCCATGACGATGCCCACGCCGGTGTCTCGGTCGCGGCCCGCGGCCTCGATGTCGATCGCCGTGGCGCCGATGGCCTCGCGCACCTCGGCCGGCGTGATGCCGGGGTTCCCGCTCAGCGCCAGCGCGGCGATGGCCGCCGCGTGCGGCGCGGACGCCGACGTCCCGTAGAAGCGCTCGAAGTCCGGCACCGACGTCTGCACGCCGTCAGCGGCCGCGAGGTCCGGCTTCAGCCGCAGCTCGCCGCCCGTCGAGGTGAAGTTGCCCGGGGTGATGGGACGGCCGTCGGGCGTGAAGAACACGCGGCGCGGACCGTCCGAGGTGAAGGTCTCCGACTGCTGCGTGCGCGTGTACAGGCCCGGGTACGGCCCGGTCGGGTTCGGGACGCCGGGCGCGATCTCGCGCGGGAACGCCACCGCCGCCGGAACCGCCGCCACGCTGTACGCCGCCGGGACCGCGCTGTGGCCGCGCGTCACGCCCGGGGTGTTGTAGGCCTTCAGCCCGTTGCCGTCGGCGAAGCGCCCGCGGAACGGGGTGACCTGGAAGTACCGGTTGGCACCCTTGAACTTCACGACCGCGAGACCCGCGGTGCCGTCCGGGACGTAGAAGCCCTCGAACGGGTCGTCGTCGCCGTCCTGGGTGTCGTTCGAGAAGGCCAGCACGTTGCCGGTGGCGTCGACGGCGTACAGGTCGTAGTCGTCCTTGCTCTTGCCCGAGGGGTCGGCCCACTGCAGGATCGCCGGCACGCCGGCCGAGTCGTCGCTCACCGGGTCGAGCACCTGGACGCCCGGACCAGGGTCGAAGTCGTGCGCCTTGCCGGCGAACTTGCCGATGGTGCGGCCCGAGGGCACGTAGTCGCCCTCGTAGTTGCCGGCCGTGAGGTCGTCGACGTTCTGCTCGTTGCCGGCCGAGCTGAAGTACAGCGCGCCGTCGTCCGTGACGTCGATGACGGCCTGCGCGACCGGGCCGTCCTGGAACGGCGACTCGGCGAAGTAGACGACGTCGTCGACGATGATGTCGGCGCCGGCGGCTCGCAGGTCGCGGATGTTCTGCGCGAACTGCGCCGCCGTCGGGTTCGCGGTGGCGAACACGATGTCGGCGGTCGGCGCGACGTCGTGGACGATCTCCATCATCGCGGTGCCCTCGTCACCGTCACCGGCCTGGCCGGGCAGCACGCGGGTGTCGGCCGGCAGGTCGCCGGAGGCGATCGAGGCGGCGAGCGAGTCGACGCCGTCCGAGAGCACGCCCACGGTCACGCCCGCGCCGGCCACCTTGCGGCTCGCGCGCACGGCGGCGGCGCCGTGGGTGGTGTCGCCCTCGCTGACGACGCTGCCCTGGCTGGCGGCCGCGGTGGCCGCCTGCTTCGCGCCGGAAGTCGCGATCCCGTTGCGCTGCAGCGCCTTCAGCCGTGCAGCCAGGCGAGCCGCGGTGTCGGCCTTGGACCGCTGAGGTGCCGGGTCCATCGTCGCCGTCGTCGACCCGAAGGGGACGCCGACGTGCGAGACGCCCGGCAGCGTCGCGAGGGCCTGGGCCTGCGCGAGCGGCGCGTTCACCAGCACCGTCCCGCCGGCGTGGTTGCGCACCGTGGCGCCGGACGCCGTGATGCGCCGCAGGAGGTCTGAGGTGACCTTCCCCTGCAGCTCGACGTCCGTGCGGCCGCTCTTGTCGACCGCGACGCCGGGGTCGACCTTCCCGACACCGCCCGCGAGGGTGCGGCCGGCCCGCAGGTCGGCCGCGGCGAGCAGCCGGCTGTCGACCTTCTTCTGGGTGGCCGTGCGCGCGAGCTTGGCCCGCGCCAGGGCGTCGATCTGCGCCGCGGTGTTCTTCGGCAACTCCCCGCGCAGGACGACGGAAGGCCCCTTCGGCGCGGCACCGGCGGCCGGAGCGAGCGCGGTCGGCACGGCGACGACGGCCGCGGACAGGGAGACGAGGAGGGTGGTGCGCAACCGGGACGACCGCATGACGGGTCCGTTCGTTCAGGGGCCCCGACACGGGTCGCACGTCACGGCACCGCACCCCAGAGCCGTTGGTGGCGCGAACGTACGCCTTTGCCCGAAAGACGGACAAGGGCCCTCCGGTGACGGTTCGTCCATGATTTGGCAAAGCGCACGCCATGCGGTCGCGTGTCCGGCATGTCCGACATCTCCGCCGATCCCGTTGTGCCGCAACAGGTATGGGTTCGGCAAAGTGCGTGACGCACCCGGCGCGGCGGGAGTAACGTCGTCGCGCATCCGCCGGGCACGCCCGGCGCCAAGAGCCCCGCCCGGCACGGACCGCGGACGGGGACCGTGCAGAGCGGGCTCCTCAGCGGCCCGGTCCGCGACAGCAGCGCGACGCCTCCTTCCACCTCGGTGGACCGGACGTCGTGCGCCCTGCTCGAGCGAGGACAGAACATGGCTGAACGAGCACCACTGGACCTGGCCGCGCTGCGCTCAGCGCTGGCCGAGAGCCCCGAGGCGACCTGGCAGACGTCCATGACGTCCATGACGGCGCTGACCGAGACCGAGCGCCGGCTGCGGCTCGGCGTCCCGCCCACACCCGGGCTGGACCCGGCGCACCTGGAGGACGACAAGGAGGCCCACCGGGCGGCCGCGATCGGCGCCCGCGCGGACGCCGTCGGGGCACCGGCGGCCTTCGACCTGCGCAACGTCGGCGGGGCCAACTACGTGACGGCGATCCGCGACCAGGCGAGCTGCGGCTCGTGCGTCGCGTTCGGCACCGCCGCGGCGCTGGAGGGCGTCGCCCGGTACGGACGGCGCACGCCGGGGCTGCAGGTCGACTTCTCCGAGGCCCACCTGTTCTACGTGTACGGACGCGCCGCAGGGGCGACGTGCGGCACGGGCTGGTGGCCCGACCAGGCCTACAACGCGGCCCGCGACAGCGGCGTCACGTTCGAGGACTACTACCCGTACACCGCGGGCGACCAGGACGGGAACGCGCGGATCAACGCCGACTGGCGCAACCGGCTGGCCAAGGTCACGACCTGGCAGATGCTCAGCGGGAACGCGGCGGCGATGAAGGAGTACATCTCGACGTACGGGGCGATCAGCGCGTGCCTCGACGTCTACCAGGACTTCTTCAGCTACGGCAGCGGCGTCTACCGGCACGTCACCGGCTCGTACGCCGGCGGCCACTGCGTGGCGCTGGTGGGCTACTCCGACGCCGACCGGTGCTGGATCGCGAAGAACTCGTGGGGCCTGGGCTGGGGCGACGGCGGCTTCGTCCGGATCGGCTACGGCGAGTGCCGGATCGAGAGCTACCAGGTCTGCGGGGCGCAGGGCGTGAACCTGCGGTGGTGGAACCCCGACCAGCAGATCAGCGGTCTGTGGAGCAACGAGGCCGACGGCAACGTGTGGGCGTACGGCGCCGACCGCGGCTGGCTCAAGCTCGACAGCGGCACCGTCTCGACGAACGCGGCCATGCTGGCCGAGCTCGCGGCGTCCAAGGCAGCCGGCAAGAAGGTCGGGCTGTTCGAGGACAACGGGTCCGTCCAGCAGATTTACGCGTGGTGAGGGAGGACGACATGGCACGGACGACGAAGACCGTCAGCGACACCCCGCAGCTGGTGCCCTCGCAGCCGGCGGCCGACGCGGCGATGGCCGGGACGGCCACCGACAGCAGCGGGCTGAGCATGCCCACGCTGTCGCCGGACGCGGTGATCGACCTGACCACCTCGGCCGGCAGCGGCGAGCAGTGGCCGGTGCTCACCCCGCCGGGCACGGCCGGGGCGACCGCCACGGTCAGCGGCGTGACCGGCACGTGGACGTCGGGTGTGATGTGCGACGCCACGTGGTCGATCAACGAGACGCGCAACGCGTGGTTCCACGTCACGGGTGGCGCCTGGAAGAAGCTGTTCAACGGCACCGACGGCGCGTTCATGGCGCTGTGCACCCTGGCGGCGCAGGCCAAGCAGACCGGGCACCAGATGAACATCCGCGAGGAGGCGGACGGGATGGTGCACGAGATCTACCTGTGGTGACGCGCTCTACCCGCTGACGGTCAGCACGACCTCGGCGGTCTCGGCGGCGGCGGGCTCCCACGCCCGCCGCCGCTCGAGCGTGACGTGGTGCTCCCCCGGCTCGCTCGCGCGCAACGTGATGACCCGCTGGCCACCGGCGCCCGCCGCGTCGTTGCTCGGCGGCAGGAACTCGCTGGCCACGACCTCGACGCCCGCGGGGGGCTCGGCCGGTTGCCACTGGTAGCCCGTCGTCCCGTTCTCGTCGAGGCGGACGACGACGTCCTCCCCCACGCCGGCCTCGACCGCTCCCGCACCCTCGATCTCGACGCTCATGACCTGCTCCTCCTGGCGTGGCGCGACGGCGGTGCCGCCACCGGTGCTGCCGTCATCGTGCTCCCTCGAGCAGCCACCTGGCGAGGCTGCCACTCACCTGGGCCGCGTCAACGCCTGCAGCGGGACGGCCGACAGGACCCGCGCCCACCAGGGCGCCTGCGGCGGCGGGGTGGTCGCGGCGACCGGCCGCGGGCGGGCCCAGAAGCGCCGCCCCGGGCGCACGCCGAGCGCGCCGCCCTTCATGCTCACCCAGCCCCCCGGCCCCATCGTGACCACCGCCCTGGGACCCGGCGGGCGCCGGACCACGCGGTCGGTGACCAGGACGGCCCCCACGACCGCGCCGACGACGACCTCCGCCGTGGTCAGCAGGCGGGTCAGGTCGAGCTCGTGCGCCTGCTGCCGCAGCATTTGGGCCGGCGGCGTGCGGCACGTCGTCTGCCCGCGCGTCGTGACGGCGTCGGGACGGTGGTCGGTGGTCGTGTTCGCCATGGCGCCAGGGTGCTGCGGCCGCGGTCGTCGGGTCAGTGCCGAAGGTCCCTGGCAGACCGGACCAACCCTCGCCAGGCTGCAGCGCAGGACGTCACCCGGCGGGAGGTGCACGGTGCAGGCGATCGTGGTGCACGAGAGCTTCTTCGGCTGCACGCGCGCCGTCGCGGACGCCGTCGCGCAGGGCCTGCGGTCCGCCGACCCCACGGCCGTCGTGCAGGTGGTGACGGCGGACGACGCCCCGGCCGACCTGCGCGACCTCGACCTGCTGGTGGTGGGCAGCCCCACCCACGGCGGCCGCCCCAGCTCGGTCGTCAGCCGCTGGCTCCAGGCGCAGTTCTGGGGGGACCCGGTCGCCCCGGCGCGACGGCACCGTCCGCACGGGCGGCCGGTCACCCGGCGCTCGCTGGGCGCGTGGCTGGCGGGGCCGCTCAGAGCGCGCGAAGGGCTGCGCGCCGCCGCGTTCGACACCCGGCTGCCGGTGGCGCCGACCGGTGGGGCGGCGGAAGAGGTCGCCCGGCGACTGCGCCGGCGCGGGTTCGTGGTGGACGTCGAGCCCCAGGGCTTCGTCGTCCGTGGCGTGCGCGGTCCGGTGGCCGACGGCGAGCTGGAGCGTGCGGCCGCGTGGGGCGCTGCCCTCAGTCGCGACCGCGCTCGAGCAGCATGTCGCGACGACGGGTGAGGTAGGCGCGCTCGGCCGTGTTGCCCGCGAGCTCGACGGCCCGGTCGTACGCCGCCCGCGCCTCCTGCCCGCGACCCAGGCGGCGCAGCAGCTCGGCCCGCGTCGCGTGCAGGGCGTGGTAGCCGTCGAGCGGCTCGGCCAGCCGGTCGACGTCGGCCAGGGCGATCTGCGGGCCGTCGAGCTCGGCGACGGCGACCGCCCGGTTGAGGGCGACCACGGGCGAGGGGTCGAGGCGCACCAGCTGGTCGTAGAGCGCGACCACCTGGGCCCAGTCGGTGTCGCGCACGTCGGGCGCCGCCGTGTGCACCGCGCCCACGGCGGCCAGCAGCTGGTAGCGGCCGGGTCGCTGACCGCTCTCGACCCGCTCGCGCACCAGCTGCTGCCCCTCGGCCACCAGGGCGCGGTCCCACGCGCCACGGTCCTGGTCGGCGAGGGTGACCAGCTCGCCGTCCGCCGAGACCCGGGCGGCGCTGCGCGCCTCGGTGAGCAGCATCAGCGCCAGCAGCCCGACCACCTCGCCGTCGTCCGGCAGCAGGTGGTGCACCAGCCGGGTGAGCCGGATCGCCTCGGCGGTGAGGTCGCGCCGCACCGGGTCGGTGCCCTCACCGGTCGCCAGGTAGCCCTCGTTGAACACCAGGTACAGCACCGCCAGCACGCCCTGCACCCGCACCGGCAGGTCGGCCGACGCGGGCACGCGGTACGGGATCCCCGCGGCGGCGATCTTGGCCTTGGCCCGGGTGATCCGCTGCCCCATGGTGGCCTCCTGCACGAGGAAGGCCCGGGCGATCTCGGCGACGGTCAGGCCGCCGACCAGACGCAGGGTCAGGGCGACCCGGGCGGGCAGGCCGAGCGCCGGATGGCAGCAGGTGAACAGCAGCCGCAGCCGCTCGTCCTCGACGGCGCCGAGCGGCTCGGGAGGGTCGTCGTCGCGCAGCACCTGGGCCTGCGCCTGCTTGTGGTCGCGCAGGCTCTCGCGGCGCAGCCGGTCGATGGCCTTGCGCTGCGCGGTGGTGGTCAGCCAGGCGCCGGGGTTGCGGGGCACCCCGTCGGTCGGCCAGCGCTCGACCGCCGCGGCGAACGCCTCCGCCGCGGCGTCCTCGGCGACGTCCAGGTCGCCGAACCGCCGGGCCAGGCCGGCGACCACCCGGGCCCACTCCTGCTGGTGGGCCCGCGTCACCGCGTCGTCCACGTCGTCGCTCACCGGGACAGCATCGCCGACCGGCGCACGGGACCGGGACCGGCGCGAGCCCGCGCCGTCGACCGGTGAGGTCGACGACGCGGGCTCGGCGTCGTGCGGTGCAGCGGCGTCAGCTGCAGCCGGAGGTGCTGCCGCAGCCCTCGCAGACGTAGCAGGAGCCGGCGGGACGCATCTTCGTGCCGCAGGTCATGCACATCGGCGCGTCAGCCGCCTTGCCCTGGAACTTCTCGAGCAGCTCGGCCGAGGAGTGGACGTCGCCGGCGATGACCTTGGCGGACGCCGCACCCGCACCCGACGTGACCTCGGCCGGCTCGACCGGGGCCTTGGGGGCCGGCTTGACCGGGACGCCCTGCGACAGCGAGACGAGCTCGGCCGCGTCGGTGTCGTCCTCGCCGTCCTGGCCCGCGGCGCCGTCCTCGAGCGGGGCGTACGACCCGGTCTCGAGCTGGCGCTGGCGCTCCTCGGCGGTGTGGATCCCCATGAACGAGCGGGTGTCGAAGTCCAGGTAGTCCAGCGCCAGGCGGCGGAAGACGTAGTCCATGATCGACTGCGCCATCCGGACGTCGGGGTCGTCGGTCAGCCCGGCCGGCTCGAACCGCAGGTTGGTGAACTTCTCGACGAAGGTCTCCAGCGGCACGCCGTACTGCAGGCCGATCGAGACGGCGATCGAGAACGCGTCCATGACGCCGGCCAGGGTCGAGCCCTGCTTGCCGAACTTCAGGAACAGCTCGCCCAGCCCGTCGTCCGGGTAGGACCCGGCGGTCAGGTAGCCCTCGGCCCCGCCGACCGCGAACGAGATGGTCTGCGACGGACGGCGCTTGGGCAGGCGCTTGCGCACCGGGCGGTACTCGACGACCTTCTCGACGGCGGCCTCGGCCGCGGCCGAGGTGTCGGCGGTCTTGGCCTTGGCGTCCGACAGCGGCTGGCCGACCTTGCAGTTGTCGCGGTACACCGCGAGGGCCTTCAGGCCGAGCTTCCAGCCCTGCAGGTAGACGTCCTCGATCTCCTCGACCGTGGCCGTCTCGGGCAGGTTGACGGTCTTGGAGATCGCGCCGGACAGGAACGGCTGGGCCGCCGCCATCATCCGCACGTGGCCCATCGGCTTGATGGACCGCGCACCCATGGCGCAGTCGAAGACCTCGTAGTGCTCGGGCTTGAGGCCCGGCGCGTCGACGACGTGGCCGTTCTCGGCGATGAACTCGACGATGGCCTCGACGGTCTCCTCGGTGTAGCCGAGCTTCTTGAGCGCCCGCGGGATCGTCAGGTTGACGATCTGCATCGAGCCGCCGCCGACGAGCTTCTTGAACTTGACCAGCGAGAAGTCCGGCTCGATGCCGGTGGTGTCGCAGTCCATCATGAAGCCGATGGTGCCGGTGGGGGCCAGCACCGACGCCTGGGCGTTGCGGTAGCCGTGCTTCTCACCGAGCTTGACGACGTCGTCCCACGCCTTGGTGGCCAGCCGCTGCACGTCCTTGTCCATCGTGTGCAGCGTGCGGATGGCGTCGTTGGCGGACGCGTGCTTGCGCATGACCCGCTGGTGGGCGTCGGCGTTGCGGGCGTAGCCCTCGTAGGGGCCGACGACCGCGGCCAGCTCGGCCGAGCGCTTGTAGGCGGTGCCGGTCATCAGCGAGGTGATCGAGCCGGCCAGGGCGCGGCCGCCGTCGCTGTCGTAGGCCAGGCCGCTCGCCATGAGCAGCGCGCCGAGGTTGGCGTAGCCGATGCCCAGCTGGCGGTACTTGCGGGTGGTGTCGCCGATCGGCTCGGTCGGGAAGTCGGCGAAGCAGATCGAGATGTCCATCGCGGTGATGACCAGCTCGACGACCTTGGCGAAGGTCGCGCCGTCGAACGAGCCGTCGTCCTGCAGGAACTTCAGCAGGTTGAGGCTGGCCAGGTTGCACGAGGAGTTGTCGAGGGACATGTACTCCGAGCACGGGTTGGACGCGGTGATGCGGCCGGTCTCGGGGTTGGTGTGCCAGTCGTTGATCGTGTCGTCGTACTGGATGCCCGGGTCGGCGCAGGCCCACGCGGCCTGGGCGATCTTGGTGAACAGGCCCGCGGCGTCGACGGTGTCGATGACCTCGTGGTTGGTGCGGGCGCGCAGCCCGAACTGCTCCTTGGCCTCGACGGCGCGCATGAACTCGTCGGTGACGCGCACCGAGTTGTTGGCGTTCTGGTACTGCACGCTGGTGATGTCGTGACCGCCGAGGTCCATGTCGAACCCGGCGTCGCGCAGGACGCGGATCTTGTCCTCCTCGCGCGCCTTGGTCTCGACGAACTCCTCGATGTCGGGGTGGTCGACGTCCAGCACGACCATCTTGGCCGCGCGGCGGGTGGCGCCGCCGGACTTGATGGTGCCGGCGCTGGCGTCGGCACCTCGCATGAACGACACCGGGCCGGACGCCGTGCCGCCGGACGAGCGCAGCAGCTCCTTGCTGGAGCGGATGCGCGAGAGGTTGAGCCCCGCGCCGGAGCCGCCCTTGAAGATCAGGCCCTCCTCCCGGTACCAGTTCAGGATCGAGTCCATCGAGTCGTCGACGGCGAGGATGAAGCAGGCGCTGACCTGCTGCGGCGACGAGGTGCCGACGTTGAACCAGACCGGCGAGTTGAAGCTGAAGACCTGGTGCAGCAGCGTCCAGGTGAGCTCGTGCTCGAACAGCTCGGCGTCCTCGTCGGTGGCGAAGTAGCCGTGCTCCTTGCCCGCCTTGACGTAGGTCAGGACCACGCGGTCGATCAGCTGGCGAAGGCTCTGCTCGCGCTGGTCGGTGCCGACGGCGCCGCGGAAGTACTTCGTCGTGACGATCGTGGAGGCGTTGACCGACCAGAAGTCGGGGAACTCGACGCCCCGCTGCTCGAAGATCGTCTCGCCGGTCTTCCAGTTCTGCTGGACGACGTCGCGACGCTCCCAGGTCACCTCGTCGTACGGGTGCACGCCCGGGGTGGTGAAGATGCGCTGCACGCCGACGCCCTTGGCGCCCTTGCGGCGGGCTGCGGTGGCCCGCGCTCCGCTCGTGGTCTCCGTCATGTGTCCTCGTCCCCTCGCCTGTTCTGGTTCAACGCCGCCCTGCGGCGGGATATGTCTGCTGGATGGTCGGTCTGCGTGTGTGGTGGTGCTGTGACGGGTGGTGCTGCTGCGACTCGTGCGGTGCCGTTCGGGGCGAGTCCCCCCGGAGAAGATCGAGTGGTGACCGCCGGTGGCGTCGGCTTCCCCTCCGCCGCCACCGGCGGTGCCTAGGGGGTGCCGCCCGGACCGTCGGCCGTGACCGGCTCGACGCCGGTGGGCTCGCGCTCGGCGCGCAGCAGCGTGATGGCCGACTCGAAGTCCTCGAGGGAGTCGAACGCCTGGTAGACGCTGGCGAACCGCAGGTAGGCCACCTCGTCGAGCTCGCGCAGCGGGCCGAGGATGGCCAGGCCGACCTCGTGCGCCTCGATCTCGGCGCACCCGGTGGCCCGCACCGCCTCCTCGACGCGCTGGGCGATCAGCGCCAGGTCGTCCTCGCCCACCGGCCGGCCCTGGCACGCCTTGCGCACGCCGGAGAGCACCTTGGCGCGGCTGAACGGCTCGGTGACGCCGGAGCGCTTGACCACCGCCAGGCTCGCGGTCTCGACCGTGGTGAAGCGACGGCCGCAGTCCGGGCACTGCCGGCGGCGGCGGATCGACTGGCCGTCGTCCGCCGCGCGCGAGTCGACCACCCGCGAGTCGGTGTGACGGCAGAACGGGCAGTGCATGTCACCCTCCTTCGCAGGTGCTGGGGGCTCGTGGTCGGAGCCCGTCGTCCGGACCTAGCGTCACACCGACCACCGACAGCCCCCCGCGGTGTCTGTCGTCGCCCGTTCTGCCCCTCGGACCGTGCTCCGCTGTGGACGGGGCTGTGGATCGGTTGGGGAGAACCTGTGGGTGACGAACCACAACGTGTGGACAAGTCACATCGGTGTAACTACTAGATGTTGGGGTAGACGCTAGACGCGAGCGGACGGCTTGGCAACCACTTCCCGCGGATTGGTCGCGTGTCGTGCGCAGATGCGGCGTGTCGTCCCACCCGTCACACCGGCCCCAGGCGCGGCCGGGTCCCCAGGACGCGCACGACCCCGTCCGGCCGGAGCCGGACGGGGTCGCCCAGGAGGTCTCGCACGGCGCGTCGCGCGCCCAGGGGGTCGGGTCAGGTGGTCTGGTCAGGACGCCGGGACGGCGAGCCGCTGGCCGGCGTGCACCGCCGAGGTCTGCAGCGCGTTCAGCTCGAGGATGCGGGCCACGGTGTCGCGACGGTCGTCGTCGGGCGCGACCTCGCCGGCGATGGCCCACAGGGTCGCGCCGGGGGTGACGGTGACGTAGCGCACCGGGACCGGCTCGGCCCGGGTGCCGGCCGCGCCGACCCCGCCGATGAACAGCGAGGCGACGACGGCGACGGCCGCCAGCAAGCCGGTGACGGCGAGCCGACCGCGCCGGGTCAGGCGCAGCGGACCGGCGGGGTGCGCCGTGGCGCGGGCGGGCGGTGCGCG